>JAYTNA010000708.1:0-7954 GCA_043748865.1 Saprospiraceae bacterium | reverse complement strand
GCCGAATTTAGTGTGCGGTACTTGGGTAGGTGGTTCTTTACCTTCAATTCGTTTCAGAGATATTAGTGAAGGGCAAGGAGCTTATACGGCTTTGCCGATTGCCGGAATGTTTTTGCAGCGTTTATATAAAATGCCGCGATATGCTGCACTAAAAGCCGAAAAATTTCCGGAACCCGCCAAACGGATAAAAGATTCGATGGAATGTGCGCATCGTTTTTTTTCTCAAGACGAAATTGCGCTTATGGATTCTTTACATATCGTTGATTCTCTAAGACGGGACAGCCTGAAATTTTATACCTATTCAACTCAACCCGCTTTACCGTCAGATAGTTTAAAAAAGTCATCACCTGTTCAAAATTTGCCGACCAACAGAGAAGATCACGAACTGCGAAATAATAATTTAGATGTGCCGGAAACAAAACCCAAAATTCCGCTTATACAAAACAATACCAACAACGGCAAACCGGATATAAAACAACCGGCAAATCTGCCATTTCCTACAAGACCGATACCGAAACCACCAAAACAATGAAAATTAATTTTCTATTTGCAGAAAATTGATTTCCGGTTTATATTTGCGTTTTAAAAAATGCAGCAGCACCGCGAGGCATTGCGTTGCTATAACCCAACGCTAAACACCTTATTTATGAAAATTCCAATTTTACTTTTTATTTCTCTTTCTTGTGCTAAAATTTTATCGGCACAAACGACTACTGTTCAAGATCCTTTGAAATCAATTAATATTAGAAACGACGGTTTTAAAAGATTTTCGTTAGGTTTGTCAACGGGTATAGAGCAAACAGCGTTTCGTTTCGACAAACTTAGTTTAGATTCTCTTGCCGCACAAGCAAAAGCGGCAAGTGATAAAAGTATTACGGGCTTTACGCTCGGTATTTCAACGCGCACGCGCTTTACCAAAAATTGGGATTTATTGATTGATGTGGGGGCACTTTTTAAAGATAAAAGTCTTTCTTTTAATCCGGCTGATAACGGTACTTCTGTCGGACGTTTTAAAATTAATGGTTATCAAATTCCGATTCATTTGCGTTATATGATTGATAAATGGAAAGTCAAACCTAATCTTTATTTTGGCGGAGAATTTACTTGGCGGGTTAATTCAAACGCCACCGATGCGGGTTTTAATACAAGTGCAAGTTATATTGACATCGGTGCCGGTATTCAAATAAAACTGTGGAAAATTACGATAAATCCGGGCTTGAGCTACGGCTTCGGCTTGAGCAATTTATTGAAACCCGGTGCTTCAGTTTTGGATAATGCTGCTAATATTTTGAAACAAAATAAATTTAGCATGAGTTTGCATATTTTTTAATTGATTGGTTAATAATTGTTTTTACTAAGGAAATTATTTTGAATACTCTTCCAATTTCAGTTTCTCTTTTGCCGATAAACTTTCAAATCCGTTGCATTTTATTTTTTCGAGTAACACATCGAGTTCTTTTTGTTTATTGACTTTAGATTCATTCGATTTGTGATTAATGTCGTAGTGTTTGATTTCTTGTTTTGAAAAAGCATTATCCAACAATAAAATGTGTGGTTTTGTAATGATTAAATAAATGAACAAAATCGTCGGCAATGTGATAATGAGAATGGTGATATAATTTTCTCGAAAAGCATGAGGCTCTAAAATTAAAGCTGTCATCATACCGACCAAAGCGCCGCCGAGATGCGCGTCGTGTCCAATATTACTTTTGCCGGATTTAATGCCGTAAATTGAAATCACGACAAAGAAAATGCCATACAACCAACTCTTAATAGTCGGCAGACCGAAAAAACCAATTTCCATATCCGGAAACAATGCAATGGAAGCGAAAATTATACCGCATACAGCACCGGACGCACCGACCGCACTGTAATCGCCGTGGTTTCTGTGAATGAAAAGAGATAATAAATCGCCTGCGATTAAACTTGCAAAATAGATAAGCAAGAAATAAAATGCACCAACGCGACTTTCTAATTGCTCGCCAAAAGCGTAAAGCGTGAGCATATTGAACATCAAGTGAAGCCAACTCACGTGTAAAAATCCGGAAGTAATGAGTCGTTTATAATCTTTGCCGACTAAAATTGGGTCTATTTCAAAAGCATAACTTTCAAAAAATGTGCGGTTAGTAAAACCTCTACACGAAACGGCGACGTTTATAATGATTAAAACAAGTCCGGCAATTCCGATGTCTGACATTGGTTTGGTTTGTTGGTTGATTGGTAGGGGCGACCCTTGCGGTCGCCCATTTATTGGTACGCGCATTGCGGTCGCCCATTTATTGGTACGCGCATTGCGGTTGCCCTTTTATTAGCAGGGCGACCGCAAGGGTCGCCCCTACAAACCAACCAACTAACTAAAGAAATTTTAACGCGCACCCGGCGTACAATGCGCTTTCAAATACTCCGTATAAAGTGTTGCTAAATGTAAACTCGTACCTTCTCCTTCATATATTCCGTGCGAGCGATTCGGATATGCCATAAACTGAAATTGTTTATTGTATTTCACCAATTCATTAATTAAAATTTCCGCATTTTGATAATGCACGTTATCATCACCGGTGCCGTGAATGTAGAGTAAATTGCCTTTTAAATTTTTAGCGTAAGTAACGGGCGAACCGGCAATAAAATCTGCGCGATTTTCTTGCGGCAAACCCATGTAGCGTTCTTGATAAATATTATCGTAAGTCAATTGGTTGGTGATAGAAGCAATAGCAATACCGGTTTTATAAATTTCAGGATATTGAAACATACAATTTAAAGTTGCCGCAGCACCGCCACTCCAACCCCAAATTGCTACACGACTTGTATCAATCCAACTATATTTTTTAAACATTTCAGTAGCTGCCATTGCCTGATCATGAATATTGATGATGCCGATTTTTCTGTAAATGGCTTTACGCCACGCATTGCCTTTAGGTGCCGGCGTGCCGCGCCCGTCGAGCGATACATAAACGTACCCGTCTTTTCCCATATCGCCGGTATATAAACGATTGTTACCGATACCGTTTACATCTTTAACTGTTGCACCGGCAGGTTCTGTATAGACATAATAAACAATTGGATATTTTTTTGTACTGTCAAAATTGTCAGGCATCACCATAAATCCATCCATTATTACATTATCAATGGTAGTAACTTGGAAAAAATTA
Organism: Saprospiraceae bacterium; assembly: GCA_043748865.1. Taxonomy (GTDB): domain Bacteria; phylum Bacteroidota; class Bacteroidia; order Chitinophagales; family Saprospiraceae; genus JAAFJT01. The sequence continues at coordinate 4,805 of JAYTNA010000708.1, read as the reverse complement.
ATTTTATTATCCATTGGAATTGGTTTCATAGACGCCGCGATAGAAGTTGCATCATCAAAAACTTTATTGTCCGGCAAACTCACCCATTCCGTTAAACGCGGTGTGTAATAATTTGAAAAACTGTGTAACGCAAATTTTCCATTGGGCGACATCTGATAACCATGTGTGCCTTTTTGGTTTTCCGGATTTAGTAATTCCGGTTGTGAAGAAGTACCATCTAATTTCGAGCGGTACAGATATTTTTGTGTCGCATTTTTAGGCGAAGCTGTGTAATAAATATATCCGTTAGCTTCATCGGTACTTAATAAATCAATCACATCATAATCGCCTTTGGTAATAAGTTTTTCATTTTTTCCGTCTCTGCCGATGCGATATAAATGTCTCCAACCATCTTTCTCACTTTCCCATAAAAACTCTTTATTATTAATGAAATCAAAATAATCCACCGATTCTCTTCCCCGCAAATCTACCCAAGCCGCGTCGGTTTCTTCGTAAATCGTTTTTGTATCACCCGATTTTGCGTTGGCGATAATTAGTTTACTCACGTTTTGTTTTCTGTTGAGTTGTTGCATCAAAAGTTCATCGGAGTTGCGCGCCCACTCCATTCGCGGCAAATACGTTTGTTGCGGATCACCTAAAATTTTCATCCAAGTTGTTTTTCCGGAATTAATATCCGCGACACCGATTTTATACGGCGAAGGCATTTCGCCGACTTTCGGATATTCCACCGGAACAGTGAACGGATAAATAGAATCAGTGTTATTAATCATCAAAAAATCTTTGATTTGGTTGGCGTCAATCTGCCAATACGCCAATTTTTTACTGTCCGGACTCCACCTGAAACCGTCGCGACAATCAAATTCTTCTTCATACACCCAATCGAAAGTACCATTAATAAGTTTTTTTGTACCATTTGTACTTGTTAATTGCGTAATCACACCGTTCGATAAATCTTCGACAAATAAATTATGTTCACTTACATACGCCGCTTTTTTTCCGTCAGGTGAAATTTTTCCAAACATCAATGATGACTCCGGTTTACCGATGCCGATTTGTTTCAAAGTTTTTGTACCGGTATCATACACCCAATAATCGCCGCGTGTTTCATATCGCCACACACGCTTTGAATTGGTGTAAATAAGTATTTTTGAATTATCATCAGAAAAAAAATAATTTTTTACCGCGAGTGGTGAAGTTTTTCCGGAGGGAATAAGTTGATCTGTGGTAAGAACGATGTTTCTGTTTTTACTCGGCAAATCGTAGCGCGCAATATCCGATTTTTCTTGTCGAAAATAAGCTGTCCCATCTTTGCTCCATTTTATATTTTGAGCAGACAGGTTTGAAATAAAAAATAGTACAAGGATGATTATTAATCCGTTCTTCATGAAGTTTGATTTTAAAAAAAGAAGCAACAAAAATAATAAATCTTATTACTATCGAGAGTTTTTAAGAAAAGAATTTATTCTTCTTTAAAAAAAACAATCGAAAAGTTTTTCTCAAACTTTATAAATTCGATATTTTTTTTCAGATTTCTATATCGCGAGATTAAAAAAGAATATTTTTTTTCATTTTTCATTTATTTTAAAAAACAGCTTTTTCGACAAAAAAAAATACTCATATTTTAGATATTAATCGCTTAATAAAAAAATAAAAAAATACGGTTAAAGAAAGTTTTTATATTTGTTTTCTATTCCAAATACATTTGTACCTTTAAAAGATAAATTTTAGTCTAAATTGAAAATTTTATTTTTTCATAACAATTTATTTAATATTTTTGCAAGTAAAATATTTTTACAAATAAAAAAACAAACTTTCGACATGAAACGACATTACTTCATTCTTGCAATAGTTATTGCATTTTGCTGCCAAATTTGGGCGCAACCCAATTATACTGCAAACGATCTCATTAAACCGTATGACGGTGTTTTTCGTGCCGGTGTCAATTTTGATATTTATCCGGGTTTCAGCGACCAGGATTTGGCATCACTCGCTGCCGGTGTTGATAATGTCGGTGTTGCCGGTGTCGGCGTTAAAGCCTTGCGCCCATCATTACCTGAATCTTTTTTAGAACAGTATGGTTATGATATTCGCCTCGATGCTTTCAAATTTTATGATTCGTTGGGTTTGAAAGATAATACTTTAATAGTAGGTTTTCCTACCGAAGCGCACCGCGATCCAACTTTTTATTGCCCGACAGAGCAATCAACCGTTTTCAAAAATATGTACGAACCTATTTGGGATAATGGCGAAAACGGTACACCGGTCAACGACAATAACTACATGGCTTTGTATGTTTGGAAACTTGTTCAGAAATACGGCAAGTACATAAAATTTTATGAAATCTGGAACGAACCGGGTTTTGACTTCACCGGTACTTTGGGTTGGCGCGAACCGGGCGATCCTGCGGGCAACTGGTGGGACAGGAATCCTGCGCCTTGCGAATATAAATTACGTGCACCTATACAAAACTACATCCGCATTCTGCGTATCGCTTATGAAGTTATTAAAACCGCAGACCCGAATGCGTTTGTAACGACTTCCGGTTTGGGTTATGCTTCTTTTATGGATGCGATTTTAAGAAATACAGATAATCCGGACAACGGAAAAGTAACGGCACAATATCCGTTTGGTGCCGGTGCTTACATTGACGGTATCGGTTATCACTCTTATCCGCATTTCGATGACGCTTTGCGCAATTACAACGTGCAACGCGGTGCATTTGATTATTATCGCCATTCAGATGCAGCAGGTATTGATCCGGCGCGTACAAAAGAGCTTTATGATAAAGTTTTGCGGAAATACGGTTATGATGGTGTTAAATACCCGAAAAAAAATTATATCATCACTGAAGCCAATTTACCGCGTAAACAATTCGGCGATTATATCGGCAGTGCCGAGGCTCAAAAGAATTGGATTATAAAAGCATACATCAATTGTGTTCAAAATGATATTTGGCAGATGCACATTTTTAAAATTGCGGAAGAAACCACGTATGACGGTGCCGGACGCGAATTTGATGTCATGGGTCTTTATCAAAAATTTGATGCTAATAATAGATACGGTGCTGTCGTAAACGATGAAGGCATTGCTTACGCTACGACGAGTAAAATTTTATTCAATAAAAAATACGATGCCGGAAAAACGGCTTCAATGAATTTACCCTCTACAATTGGTGGGGGCGCGTTCAAAGGTAGTGATGGAAAATATACTTATGTTATTTGGGCGAAAACTACGGTTGATTTAAGCGAAGCAGCTTCCGCAGTTTATTCTTTTCCTAACGGTATAACGAGTGCAACGTTAACGCGCCAAAACTGGGATTGGTTTAAAACAAAATTTATTGGAACAGCATCCACTCAAAACATTGCTTTGAATGCAACACCGATATTTTTAACGGAAAGTTCTGTTGTTGATGTTTGTACGAATGATATTCAACCGCCGACTTTTTCAAATTGTCCGCAAGATATTCAAGTCAATACAGCCGGAACTTCCGCCATTGTATCTTGGTTAACTCCGACAGCTACAGATAATTGTACTGCTGTGACATTGACCAGTAATTATAATTCGGGTGCAACATTCAATATCGGCACAACTAATGTTTTATATACGGCAGTTGACGCGAAAGGAAATAAATCAACGTGCAGTTTTAATATTACGGTCACTCAAGTTGCTAATGCTTGTGATAACGATATAATAGCACCGGTTTTTGCAAATTGTCCGCAAAATATTAATTTAACGAGTACGACAAACTCGGCAACTGCAACATGGACAGCACCAACGGCAACAGACAATTGCTCGACACCGACAGTAACGAGTAATTTTAACTCCGGTGCATCTTTCAATCAAGGTATAACAACTGTAATATATACTGCTACCGATGCGAAAGGCAATAAAACTCTTTGCAGTTTTACGGTAACGGTATCGCCGCAAACATCAGGTGCGCTTTGTAAAAGATACACAGCTTCGAGTACAATTAATATTTGCGGATGTGATGTCAGTCGCAATGCGCCTTACGGTATGTTTATAGAATCTGCAAACGTTTGTCCAGGTACTTTGTTTCCGGCAACTACCGATGTTGTCTTTCAAATGTTTAATGACGGAACAGGAACAATCAAAGGCACTTTTACTGATCCTTCAGGTCAAACGGTGGTAGCGGATATTAAATTGTCTGGTGGAACAACAACGCCACCCACAGGCGGAAGTCCGTATTTAATTTTGTGTCAATTCGGAAAACCGGCGAGCGTTGCAGCGGGTTGGAATTATTTTCCGAACTTAAATGGTACTTTAAAATTCGGAAGCAATGCACCTGTTACAGTTGTGCGCAGAAATGAATCTGTTCAAGTTGGCGTAGGTGCTAACGGACAAAATACAGATAAACTCGGTTTAAGCGGTGCTTTTCTGACAAGTGACGGAAAAAACGGTGATTTCAAATTGGTTTTAAGTAATGAACAAACTATAACTTGTGCCGGATCAGGAAACGCATGCGATAGCGATTCTATTCCGCCGGCGTTCACCGGTTGTCCGCAAAATATTGTTGTAACTACTGCCGGCATATCTTCTTCGGCAATTTGGGCAGCACCTTTAGCAACGGACAATTGCGGTACACCGACGGTGTCATCAAATTATAATCCGGGTGCAAATTTTAATTTAGGTTCAACTACCGTGACTTATACAGCAGTTGATGCAAAAAATAATAAAGGTACATGCACATTTACCGTGACAGTGAGTCAACAAGTTACTGGTGCGAGTAATTGTAAAAAATATATCGGTACAAATGCTTTGAACTATTGTGGTTGTGCAGAATCAAG
>JAYTNA010000707.1:0-10345 GCA_043748865.1 Saprospiraceae bacterium | reverse complement strand
GTATTTCGCACATACAAATTCAATGTGGTTTTGCCCTCTTTTGTTGAAAAACAACTATTTTTTATTAAACAACTATAGCATACATTTTAAATCACTACCCATTTTTAATCTTAAAATTATCTAATTCGATTTTTTTAGTGTCAATTAAATTAGGTTTTTTTAATTGAAAATTTAAATAATTTACGATGTCACCGAAGGTGTAATTTATAGCTATTCCGTTGAGTATTCGCAAATATAGAATCCGAATCATTAATTATAAGATAGTTTTGAAATCATTTAAGACATCACTTTCATTTGCTAAAGTTTTGTCTTGCTTCAAATATGGGTTACACCTATAAGTCAAAGTGTATGACAAAACTACTACTTTTCTCGCTCGCAAGCAATATTCCCAAATAAAATGACCAAAAACACGTTGTTCATTTTTATAAAAAATACTATCTTTGTATTTCATAAAATAGATTAACGATGACTGTATTAGAGAAAGCGACCGCATTTTTGCCTAAAATGTCGAATAGCGAAATTGCACAATTGGTACAAACGGCAACTCAAAAAATTGCCGTTGATTTTCCGGGAATTGAAAAAACATCGGGCGTTTGCGGCGGCAGTGCGTGCGTCATCCGTACAAGAATACCCGTTTGGTCTATCGTCGAATATATGAATATGGGTGTCGGCAAAGAAAAATTATTATTAAATTTCCCGACTCTAAGAGCGCAGGACTTATCCAATATTCGCGCCTACTACGCTGCTAACAAAGCGGAAATTGACGCTGAAATTTTTGAAAATAACGCGGATTAAAATGTTGAAACTCTATGCGAATGAAAATTTTCCGCTTGAAACGGTGCTGATTTTACGACAATTGGGTTATGATGTATTGACAACGCATGAAATAGGAAAATCCAATTTAAAAATTCCCGATGAAGATGTATTGACTTTTGCTGTTGCAGAAAACAGGGCTATTCTGACAGTAAATCGTAAAGATTTTATGCGACTACACCGCATCAATCCTATCCACTCCGGTATTATTGTCTGCACCAAAAATGATGATTTTGCAAATTTTGCTGACTGTATTCATAAAGTCTTACTTCAGTGCGAAGAAAACACTTCTAATTTCTTACTCAGAGTTTACAAACCAAATTTATAATGTCTATTCGTTATGTCTGTCCGACAAAACCCTAATTATTCCTCAACAACGCCAATAACTCATCGGCATTTAAACGTGCGCTGACATCTCCGCCGGACAATAACGAATCGGCTAAATCGCGTTTGGATTCGTGCATTTTTATAATTTTTTCTTCGATTGTATTTGTCGTAACGATGCGATATACGGTTACCGGTTTTTCTTGTCCGATACGGTGTGCGCGATCTGTCGCTTGATCTTCTACTGCCGGATTCCACCAAGGATCCATATGAATGACGTAATCGGCAGCCGTTAAATTCAGACCGACACCGCCGGCTTTTAAACTGATGAGAAATAGATCGCCGTCACCTTTTTGAAATGCATTGATATTGTCTTGGCGTTTGTTCATCGGCGTTGAACCGTCGAGGTATTGATAGCGGATATTTTTATCGTCGAGATATTTTCTGAGGATACTTAAATGCGTGACGAATTGACTGAACACGAGTGCTTTGTGTCCGTTATCCAAGAGTTCATCCACTACTTCGCCGAACATACGGAGTTTGGAACTTTCGATGAAGTCGGCATTTTCGTCCACTAATCTCGGATGACAAGCAGCACGGCGCAAGCGCGAAATTTCGGCAAGAATTTGTAAATGTTTTTTACCGCCTTCGAGTTCCGGTCCGTTTTCTAAACTTGCCAATGCTTTTCGGCGCAAGGCTTCATAGAAAGCGCGTTCTTCCGGTGTTAAATCTACGGAGAGTATGATTTCTGTTTTTGCCGGCAACTCTTTCAAAACTTCATCTTTTCGGCGACGCAACATGAACGGTTGCACCAAATTTTTGAGTTGTTTTCTACGCGAATCATCGCCGTATTTTTCAATCGGTGCTGCAAATTTATCATTAAAACGTTCAATCGAGCCGAGTAAACCCGGATTAATAAACTGAAATAAATTCCACAACTCACCCAAATGATTTTCAAGCGGTGTACCGGTCATCGCCATTTTGAAATCGCCTTGCAATTGCATAGCCGTTTCAGAACGTTTAGTCGAACGATTTTTTATCGCTTGCGCTTCATCGAGAATAATGGTGTGAAATTTTTTCTTTGAAAAGGCTTCCGATTCGCGTGTCATCAAATCATAAGTCGTTACGACTATATCGCCCGGACCGGCTTGTTCTATCATCGCTTGTCTGTCACCTTCGCCGAACAAAATTGCTTTTAAAGTGGGTGCAAATTTTTCTGTTTCCATCAACCAATTTCGGCAAACGGAAGTCGGAGCCACCACGAGTGCGGGACCGTTGTCGGCTCTATCCACCAAAAATGCCAATGCTTGAATCGTTTTTCCGAGACCCATATCATCGGCGAGACATACGCCGACACCCCACGCCGCACAACGTTGCAACCACACATAACCTTCGCGTTGATATTCGCGCAACTCGGCATTAAAATTTTCGGGAACAGTGAAACTCTTTTTGTGTGCGTCTTTTAGTTTTTTAATACTGTCTTTATATTTTTTATCGGTATTAAACATCTCCATCGCATCGGCAAAAGGTTGCAATGCCGACACCGCTAACGCGTGCATTTGCATTGCACCGTTTTTTTGTGGATTCATATACGCACTGATTTCTTTTAAGCGACGGCGAAATTCTTTAGTAAGTGCCAAAAATTTTCCCGGACTGAGTTCAATAAACTGTCCTTTTTGTTTTTCGGAAAGTTCGATGAGCGTTCGCATATCTAAAACCAAATTTTCGTCCACGCGCATTTCACCTGTGATTTCAAACCAATTGTTTTTCTCTTTCACACTCATCGAGAAATTATTAAATCCTCCGACTTTTGTGATGCGAAATTTCTCGCCTTTAGGCCACTCCAAATTAATTTCTTGGGCACGCATAGGCGTTTCTAATTCGAGCAATAATTCTAAACACATTTCTGCATCTTCCAATTCCCAAGTTCCTTTTTGTGGTTTATTATCTGAAAGAATCGGTATTTCTTTAATTAATTTCTTCTCGTTTTTTTCTTCCAAATTCAAATCGCGTTTTGAACGCACACGCACACCGTCCGCTTCGCCGATAATCGTCGGTTCACCTTCACCGGGTTTAAAATATGGAGCCGATGTTTTGAAAGGTTTTGTATAAAGTTCAACATGAAAACCATCGCCGATTGGCAAAAGATGCACACAAATACGCGCATCGGCTTCAATCATCGGCAATGCGTCGTTATCACTGTCGAAAGAAGTTTGAATATCTACTATGCCCGATAATTGTGCAATTACTTGCTGAACACGCTCACGCCCGACATTCGGAATAGATAATTTTTTACCATTCATCGCATCGGCAATACGTGCATATTCCGGCGAGATATTTAAAAGTTTGTAGCGTGTCGGCGTTTCTTTTGTAACGGTATAACCTTCACCTTCAAAATCGTGCGAAAATTTAATTTCAATATTGCCCTCACCGGTTTGTTTGGCAACGAGAGAAGGCTTTTCTTCGAGTAACTGTACGGCAACTGTCGGAGATTTTTGTAAAAAAAGTAAAGGGTGTCCGGCTAAATGCGCGATACCTTCATCAAAATTGGTGAAATAAGTGGCACCGCCCCAATGCGTATTTTCTAATTTGTATAAATTTTTAACAATTTTTCGATCTTGTTCGGTTACATTTTTTACTTCGTTTTTTACAAAACGCGGAGCACTCACAATGCGACCGACCGACCAACCACTTTTACCGAAAGTTTGTTCTTTTGCTTCCAATACTTTTTTTTCAAAATCAACGAGCCAAATTACGCGTGTATCGTTTTCTTTTGCCGTTGGTTTGTGCGAAGAGGCAATGGAAAAAAGCGCGTTGAGAGCATTTTCCCACTCTTCAATTTGAGGAAAAGTATCAATGATAAGCGGAAAAGATGCGCTATCAATTTCTTCTTGCTGATAGCTGATACCCGATAACTGATAACTGTGCAAATCTTCTTTAGCTTTTAATTCCCAAGATTGACTTTGGGGCATCAAGCGGTGCATTATTTCCGATAATTCTGCTTTCACCCACAAGTAGCCGCCTTTTTCTGCACGCGTGTATAATTCCGTAACGCGTGAAGTATCTAATAAGTATTTATCCACCCAATACATGACAACGAAAAGAAAAAAAGAATGGAGTGAAGAATTCGGACGTAAACCCCGTAAATGTTGAACAGCTGCTTTTTTATTATTGATGAGCGTCAAGTACCCGTCTTCGAGTAAACTGAAAATAGGGCTGTAACTGTTTTGAATTTTTCTCAACTTGTCGAGATGTTCGCTGATATCACCATAAAGAGCCGGGTTTTTTGTGCCGAAACGTGCAATCAATTGAAAAACTGCATCTGAATTCCTCAAAAAAGCTTTGGTACTGCGCGTAGCTTTACGGTAGGCTTTTTGTGTGATATCAAAAGTATCGAGGGCTTTTACTGCATTGCCGGCTAAAATTTGTTTAGTACCCGTTATCCAACCTAAATTATAAGCATCAAGTTTGGGTGCGAGTTTATCAATTGTTATCCAATCTGCTCTGAAAATAGCTACATCTAGAAGTCGTTCAATCAAATGCGGTGTAATTAGTTCATTACTACTTAATTCAATGATATACTCGACGGCATAATTATAAAATTCATCAAGCGGGGCAAATTTAGAAAGGCATAAAAAAAGGTGTATATAAATCAATTCTTCTCGAATAGCCGGCGCGGCAGTTTCTAATCTTTTTTTATCAAATTTAGAGCCGATGAAATATTCTTTTAAAGTTTGAGGTGAATGACCGGTCACGAGTTCAAGCGTTTTATTGAAATAAATTTTGAATTTATCTATCTCACCCGCATGAAATGCTAAACGCATATTTCGAAATGCGCGCTCACCCGTTGCATTGCCGTTCCAAGACCAAGTAGTAAACGGCATGGCGACTTCTATTTTTGATGCGGCGAGTGCAAAATCTTTATCGTTTTTATAATCTTCTAAACAAATATAATCTGCCAACGCACTTTTTATTTGGTAAGTACCGCTTTTCGATAGTACCAATAAATTTTTAGAAATAAGTGAATTAAGAAGTATTTTTACGTCGGCAGTTTGTAGTTTTTTTTGATAAGGCAGGAAAGCAGTTTCAAAAACGATTTGAATATTGGCAAGCGTAAATGGTTCGTAAATAAGCGCGGCACATTTCGTCATTCGCGCTTCATCAAGCGGTAGTTTTTTATAAACTTCATATATTGCTTCTACTTGTGTATGGGCAAAAACCGAAACTTTAGATACAGTCGGTTCAGATATTTTCGGCGGCATACCGAATGATTGTCTCGGCGAAGTAGAACGACCTCCTAATTTTGCTTTAATAACCATGAGTGCTGCCGCAACATGTTCGCAGACATTTGCGTTCTTGCAATCGCAGCGATAGAAAATTACCTCGTCATTGTCATCATCTAAGATAATATCTGCTTCAATAATTTTTTTGTCGGAAGAAAGTTCTGCTGCCCAAATATGGGGCGAATTTTCATTGGCTTCCACTAAACTCGTAGTACCAAAATAACTCAGGGCTTTGTTTTTTATATTAAAGTCTAATTCTTGGATAACAGATTCAAGATAGATTTTTTTTGACATTTTCTATGGAATGTTACAGTGATGGTTTTTTTAAAATAGAATCGGCAAAAATAATTAAGTTTGTCGGTAAAAATTGTTTTTTAAGGAAATAATAAATTTTTTTGCTGAATGGAAGTTTTGAAAAATAAAAAAAACATGCAGGAAATTTTTATATTTGAACGTATTATTTTAGAGAATATCCACGAAAAAAAACCGCACAAAGAAAAATTAATTTCTCTGCGCGGTTTTTTAGATTAATTATGATTTTCTCTATGCTTTAGGACTCACACTCGGCTTTTTATTTTTAGGTTTTAAATACTTATCAAGAAATTCAAGTGTTTTATTATCAGTAGTAATGAGGTTTTCTTTTTTTTGAAAACCGTGACCTTCTTCCGGAAATACATAATATTCAACGGGTACGCCATTTTTCTTAACACCGGCAACAATTTCATCACTTTCAATTTTCAATACTCTTACGTCGTTTGCTCCTTGAAAAACAATAAGCGGTTTATTTATTTTTTTATAGTTATAAAGCGGCGAAGTGTTTATTAAAAGTAAGCTATCTTTTGTGTTTGGATCTCCCATTTCATCATAAAGTGCTTTCCTGAATGCTTCCCAATAAGGCGGAATACTTTTTAGTGTGCGCATCCAATTTGCTACACCAAATAAATCAACACCTACTTTAAATTCATTGGGTTTTAACGCTAAAGCATTTAAAACCATATTGCCGCCGTAGCTGCCGCCGTAAATCCCGATAGCTTCACCATCAATATATTCGCGTTGCGACAACCATTTTTTTGCCCAAATGCAATCGTTTAAATCACCGTAACCGTGATCTTTATCGTCAAGTTTAAAAAAAGTTTTACCGTAACCGTTACTTCCCCGATTATTGATTGCCAAAACTGCATACCCATGATTTACTAAATATTGAATTGAATTACTATAACCAACACGACTTTGTCCGCCAGGACCTCCATGAACCCAAACCAATGCACCCACTTTATTATATTTATTGGCTTGTAAGGGTCTATAGTAAATAGCGGGAATTTCTTTACCATCGAATGATTTAAATCTTATTATTTGCGCTTTTGCTAAATCAGATTCGTCAATTTCCGCATTCAAAGTATTTGTTAGTTTCTTTAGTTTTTTTGTTGAAAAATTATAAACGTATAGATTGGAAGGGCTAGTACTACTTCCGACTGTAAGTAATAAATTATTTTCACTATCAGAAAACATTAAGTCGGATATATCACCGTCATTTATATCAGGAAATGATATTGGTTTATTCGTAGCATGGTCAAAAAGTAAGATTTTATTTTTCCCATCTTCATTGATGCTAACAGAATAATACTTTTCGTTCTTACTCAAGTCAAGCCCGACAATATCCCATTTTGTCTCAAATAATTTTACCTTTTCATCGGTACGAATATTATATTTCACCAAATAATTGAACTCGCTGCCATCATTTGTTGTGTAGTAAAAAGTATTTTCATTTTTTTCAAATGCCATAGATTGCCAATTAGCTTCATTATCGTTACTTATGCGTTTCAAATATTTATTGGAAGCATCAAAAATATAGAGTTCATTTTTATTTGTAGTAATTGATTTTGTAAGAGAGATAAACCTTTCACTCTCACTCAAATCCGCGACATTGAATGCTGAATCATTTTGATAAATTAATTGAGGTTGCCATGAACTTATATCCAGTTTCCAAAGATCAAAATATTTTTTATCACGCTTATTGCTTGAAACGTAAATGGATTTATCGTCTTTACTCCAACTAAAAAAACTATTTTTGCTATTTTCCCAAGGCGTAATATCTTTTGGTTGAGTATTACCTGCCGTTGTAACATAAATATGCTGATTTTCATTGCCACCTTTATCAGCTGTATAAATAAAATTTTTAGTCCCCTTTATATACTTCACGGCATAGAATGCTTCATTTGTCGAGTGTGTGAGTGTTACAGATTTTTTAGTGGCAATATCAATTTCGTAAGCGTTGAAAATACCTGTAGCATTACTGCTCAACAAAACTTTGGTTTCATCGCTATTGAAATCCGCCGCTCTTACTGAAACGGTTTTTCGCAATTGTTCACTTGTATATGTTTTATGAACTTGTTTTTTGGCACCGGTTTGTGCGCATATCGAACCGGTAATTAAAAGACCGAAGCAGATAATAATCATGCTTTTCAGTAATAAAAATTTCATTGGTTTAAAATTTAATTGATATAGAAATGTTTTTTAAAATTCTGTTTCAAAGATAATTCGATTCAAATTAAAACCTCAGTTCTTTTAATTAAAAAATATAAAAATTGTCACTCGCTCGTACGATTGATTACTTTTATGCCTTGATTCAGGTTTCTTTACAGTTTCGAGATTTCAACATTGATGAGAAAATATTTTTACGCCTCTCTGCTACTCAATTTTATTGGTTTAAGTCTAATCATATATGCATTATTAAAAATCGGCAGTCCGAGATATTTGTATCAACTTGTTCAATTTCGCGGACAAGGTATTGTCGCATTGAAAAAGCACCGCACGTCACACTTAAATACGCTTTCTACTGATAATACAAAAATTGTCATGTTCGGCAACAGCATTACAGCCGAATGTGAGTGGGCAGAATTGCTTCAAAACCCGAATGTCGTTAATCGCGGTGTTATCGGCGATTGTACCGGCGATATTTTAGCGCGACTCAGTACTGTTACAAAACCTGCACCTAAGCAAATTTTTTTATTAATCGGTGTTAATGATTTACTCTATTTGTCGATTGACAGCATTATTAAAAATTTTGGCACTATTATTTTTAGAATTAAAAACGAAGCACCGCAAACACAACTCTTCATAGAAAGTTTGTTGCCGATTAATAACAATCTGCGGCGTTCCGGTATGCTCAACAGCGATATTCTTATACTGAATAAAAGCATAAAAGCGATTTGCGCTCAAAATAATATCAGTTTTATTGATACGCATACCGCTTTTTGCGATGCACAAGGACAATTAAACGAAAAATTTTCGCTCGACGGCATTCACTTAAACGGTGAAGGGTATCGGCTTTTGGCAAATTTAGTTAAAGAAATGATGAATGATAAATGATGAATCTCAAAAAAAAAGATTCATCATTCATCATTCATCATTTCAAATGGAACATTTGAAATGGTTTTCAACAGCATCGTATTCTTAATTTTTATCGGTATATTTTTTCCGATGTATTGGCTGCTGCACGGTCGAATGCGTATGTTTTGGTGTTTGGCAGCTTCCTATTTATTTTATGGTTGGTGGGATTGGCGTTTTCTCGCTATCGTTATGTTCACGACTATTTTAGATTTTTCTCTCGGTATTATGATTGAAGACGCGACCGACGATGCTTCTCGCGCTAAAATGGTGCGTTACTCTGTTATTGCTAATCTCGGCTTTCTGGGCGTTTTTAAATATTTTAATTTTTTTGCGGATTCTTTTGTTAAAGTACTTCATGGTATTGGCTTAAAAAGTGATTGGACTTCGTTGCATATTATTTTACCTATCGGCATTTCGTTTTATACTTTTCAAAGTATGAGTTACACAATTGATGTTTATAGAAAAGAAATTAGAGCCGAGCGCGATTTTTGGCGGTATGCAACGTTTGTTTCTTTTTTTCCACAATTAGTTGCGGGTCCGATTGTGCGGGCGCGCCTTTTCTTGCCGCAATTTCAAAACGGCGATCGAAAATTTACTTGGAATCGTTTTATCGAAGGTTTAGCGCAAATACTCTGGGGATTTTTTAAAAAAATGGCAATTGCCGATACCATTGCACCATTTGTTGATCAGATTTTTGCTTTTCCGGGGAATTTTTCCGCTATTTCTTGCTTCATTGGTGTTATACTTTATTCGTTTCAAATTTATTGCGATTTTTCCGGCTATTCCAATATCGCTTGCGGTTTGGCGGAGACTTTGGGTTTCAATTTTCCTTGGAATTTCAGAACGCCATATTTTTCAAAAAACTTTTCCGAATTTTGGACGCGCTGGCATATTTCACTGTCTTCTTGGCTCCGTGATTATTTGTATATTTCGCTCGGCGGGAACAGAGGCGGTAAATTAATGACCTACAGAAATAATATGCTCACAATGCTCATCGGCGGTTTGTGGCACGGTGCGAATTGGACTTTTGTTTTCTGGGGATTTTTACACGGTTCTTATTTAATTATTCAACGCGTTAGAGGAAAATCTTTCGGAAAAATTGAAGATACATTGCGTGTGCCGACGTGGTTGCAAACTACAATAGATATAGCCCTTGTTTATTTTTTCACTTGCTTTGCCTGGATATTTTTCCGCGCACCGAATTTCTCTATCGCTTGGCAAGTCATAAAAAAGATTGCAAGTTTCGACGGTATGGGTTGGAATACAGTTTTAGATAAATTTTTGGTGATTAAAGCCGGTATTTTAATTTCTATTCTCCTGTTCGCCGAAATCATGAACAATAATTTTAAAAATTTGCAAATATTAGCCGTTCAAAACACCACATTTCGCGTCACTGCTTTTGCTGCACTGCTTATTTTAATTGCCTTTTTCGGTACTTTCGGAGCGAGTGCATTTATTTATTTTCAGTTTTGACAAACATTTACCGGATGTGCGGAGTGCCGTTTCAATTACTCAAAACGGCCTGGACTTAAATA
>JAYTNA010000706.1:0-2827 GCA_043748865.1 Saprospiraceae bacterium | reverse complement strand
AATAACTTTTAACCAAGTTTCATATCATTCACAACCGAGTTGACGAATGCTTGTTGTTCCGGATTGCCGGCTAATTCTTTTTTCAATATTTTTTCGGCAATAGCGATGGCTAATTGTCCGGTTTGATTTTTTACATCCGTCAAGGCTTTCGCTTTCATGTTCTCGATATCTTGTTGAGCTGTTGCCAAAATTTTAGATGTTTCTGCTTTGGCATTATTTTTTGATTCGGCAATAATAGCAGTTGCTTGGTCTTTTGCTTCTTTCAACATTTTCATGCGTTCTTCGCGTGCTTGCGCTAAAATTGTTTCGTTCTCTGCTTTCAAGTTCGACATTTCTTTACGCGCATTATCGGCAGAAGCTAACGCGGTTGTAATCCCTTCTTCGCGTTCTTTCAAAGCAGCGACGATAGGTTTCAATGCAAATTTTCTCATTAAAAAGAAAAATGCGAGGAAAATGGTGAGTGTCCAAAAAAATAAACCAAAATCCGGTTTTATCGGTGAAAATTCGACTAAGAAAATCATAAATTCAATGATGAATGATGAATGATGAATATTGTTTTGAATGATAAGTGACGAATTAAAATTCGCCATTTATCATTCATTATTCATCATTAAAATAAAAATTTGCCGGCAGAATAACCAACCGTTACGCTAACCGGCTTTTTCTTAATAAAATAAAATAATTCGAAAATTACTTCAAGAACGCGATAACTAGACCAAAAAGAGCCACCGCTTCAACGAAAGCCGCCATGATAATCATGTTTGCGCGAATATCATTTACTGCTTCCGGCTGACGTGCAATAGCTTCCATCGCTTTACCGCCAATTTGTCCGATACCTATTCCGGCTCCAATAGCCGCTAAACCTGCACCAATTGCTGAATACATAATATTATAGATTTTAAATTTACGATTTTAAATTTTGGATTTGCTATTTTGATTTTAGCTTAAAAATTTTCGATTACATCAAGTGAATCTAAAATCTAAAATCCAAAATCATTTAATGGTGGTGTTCTTCAATCGCACCACCAATATAAGATGCTGTTAGCATTGTAATAATATACGCTTGTACAAATGCTACCAACAATTCGATACAACTTAAAAATAAAGCAAACGGAATTGCCATTGCAGTTCCCGCCACCGCACCGATAACACTTTTGCCGGCATTACCGAAAACAAAAATCAAACTCACAAATGAAACTATGATGATATGACCGGCAGTGATATTCGCAAACAAACGTATCATCAACGATACCGGTTTTGTAAACACGCCAATCAACTCAATCGGTGCCAAAAATATCTTCATCGCAACAGGCACGCCCGGCATCCAAAAAATATGTTTCCAATAATCTTTTGTCGCATTAAAGTTCGTTACAACAAATGCAATGAGTGCTAATGCAGCTGTAGTTGCTAAGTTGCCGGTAACATTCGCGCCGAAAGGTGCGAGCGGTACCAAGCCGAATAAATTTAAAGTCAGAACAAAAAAGAAAATACACAACAAGAGTGGCAAATATTTTTCGTAATGATCGCCGATATTGGGTTTAGCAATATCGTCGCGAATAAAAGTTACCAACGGCTCTATTATACTTTGAACGCCTTTCGGAGCTAAACCTTTGCGCGTGACATAACTTTTAGCGGCAGTTACAAAAAGACCGAAAAGTAATCCGGCAGCCATCAACATCGTGAAAACATTTTTTGAAATTGAAAAATCGTAAAACGATGTGGGAGATACTAAACCCGACGCTTTTTCTAATTCATATTTTTGTCCTTTTATTTGAACAAAACCGGTTTCTGAACCGTCCGGATGTTTTTCGTTTTCAACAAATTCCGGTTCACCTTCTTTCCCTTTAAATGTTTCTAGATCAACTTCTCCTGTAGGAAAATTCGGGTCAATTATTCTGCGCATCATACCATGTTCACTTACGTAACGATCATAAGCGCGTTCGCCGTGTTCGAACACCGACGACATGAAAGTTTTCAAACCATCTTGTTTAGAATAAAGAATACAAGGCAACGGAATAGTGTAATGTCCGAACAAATGAAATTCGTTGGCATTACTGATGTGATACATGATTTCATCGGTCGGGTCATATTTTCCTTCGCCTTTAACCGTTTCTACAGCAGGAGACGTACCTGCAGGTTCTATCTGTTGCGCTTTTACGCCGAATGATACCAAAAAAATGACTATCGCCGCGAGAAATATTCGTCTGAAAAGCATATATGTAGGATAAAATCTTAACAAGTTCTGAAAAACGGTGCAAAGGTAGTCAGTGAAAACGATTTTTAAAAGTGATTTTTAAAATTTTCGGTGATTTTTTGTGAATGTTTTTGTTTTTTTAAGCACCGACAGAGGGGAAATAATATTAGCGGTGTCAAAAAATGATATTTCTGACATCGATATCAATTGTCACGTCGTTTTTGCTTCACGCACAATCCGACTCAAAATTTTTGGAAAAAATCTTTTTGCTACTACGGCAAAACTTTCTCGAGGTCCGGCTAAAATAATTTCTTCGCGTCCGGCTTTCATCGCGGCAATTATTTTTTGTGCGACGATGTTTGGGTCAAGACCTTTACCGGTCGCCTCATCCATTGTCCCTTGATTTTTTCCGGTAGCCGTAAGTGCGTTCATGCTAATATTAGTGCGCACAAATCCCGGACAAACGATGAGTATTTTTAATTCTTGTGTAAATGTTTCGGCGCGTAAAGTATCGAAAAAACCATGCAAACCGTGTTTGGCGGCGGCGTAAGATGAACGCATAGGCGCACCTAATTTTCCCATGATACTCGAAATGACGATGATGTTTCCTTTCTTTTGCGCCAGCATACTCGG
>JAYTNA010000705.1:0-4625 GCA_043748865.1 Saprospiraceae bacterium | reverse complement strand
GAAAAGAATCATTTACGGAAAAACATTTAATATGTTTCTAAATACAAATAAAATACTTTATATGATGGTTGTCAAGTTTTGGCGTTTTATTTAACTTTTGAAAATTTAAATTGCTTGTCAATTAACACATGAATTGGTAAATTATAAATTCGAGTGAACGCATTGCAAATTAGAAATTTTATTTTTTTTTCAAAAAAATAAAAACGCACAAAAAATATTTTCTTTGCGCGTTTTTATTTTCTAAAAAAAATTTGTAATTAATTAAACTTCCTCGCTTACACGTATTTCGCTTGAAACTGTTCGCATCAATTTTATTTTTTGCACCGGTTGATACACCAAAGGCACTTGTTCAATTTCTACATCACTTTTATCGAGACCGAATGCTTTTTCGTCGCGTAGGCTTAAACGTTTCAGCATAAAATAAGAATTAAGCAGTAAGCCATCGCGTAAAGCAAATTCATTTTCAACAGAAAGGAATTTTTCAAACACAATGAATTTGAAATCGGGTTCCGCATTATATTTAGTAGAGCCGTCAGGGCGAATATGCAAATTCAATTCCTTATTTTTTACTAAATCTTGAACAATTTTTTTGAAATATAATTCCGTGCGTGGTTGAACTCTGAAACCCACATTAATATTTATTTTTATTACTTTGTCATCAATCAATTCCGAAACATCATAGTTTAAAGTGTAAGGTTGATCGGTTCTGTTGATGTGTACAAACCAATAAACATCAGCGCGTTTAGGTTTTTTCGCAAAAATTGATTTAATAACGCGCTCTTCGATTTCTGTTCTGCTATCTGCTTTTATTAAATAAACTAAGTGGGTACAAAATTTCGGTATCGCATCATCTTCGCTCAATTCTTGTATCATGTCCGTATATTTACCCAAATCCACAAAATTTGTATATTGGTTATTTATTTTTCTGGCGTAGTACCAAATATACATCGTCATGAAAATAAATAATTCAAAAAATAAAAACATCCAACGTTCTTTTATTTTGGCGACATTGGCGATGAAGAAAGACATTTCTACAACTGCAAACACCGTCAATAAACCCGCAATTAAAAACTTGTTCCATTTCAAACGATACACAAGAAAATAGCCCAAAAGAATAGTTGTCATCATCATCGCCACAGTGATGGAAAAACCATAAGCGGCAGCCATGTGTTCCGATTCTCTAAAATACAAAACCATCAAAATACAGCCGAACCAGAGAATGTTGTTTACGCTCGGAATATAAATTTGTCCTTTAAACTCCGATGGTTGACGCAGTGTAACTCTGGGCCAAAAATTTAAACTGATGGCTTCGCTGATGAGTGTAAATGAACCGGAAATAAGTGCTTGCGATGCAATAATTGTTGCTGCGGTTGCAATAATAATGCTCGGCAATAAAAACCAATGCGGCACTGTTTCAAAAAACGGATTGCGTCCGTTCAATAAAGGTTCGTTGATGCTTAAAGTCCATGCCGCTTGTCCTAAATAGTTAATTACCAAACAAGTTTTTACAAAAACCCAGGTCAAGCGAATATTTTTGATACCGCAATGCCCTAAATCGGAATACAGTGCTTCTGCTCCTGTTGTCGCTAAAAAAACTGAACCAAGTAACCAAAAACCTTTCGGATATTGCGTGAGTAATTCATAAGCGTAATATGGGTTTAATGCTTTTATAATCGTCGGATAATGAGAAATTTGAAGCACACCCAAAAATAGAAGCATCAAGAACCAAACAAACATGACGGGACCAAAAAGTTTCCCGATATTTTGTGTACCAAAACGTTGGAAGAAAAATAATGCGGAAATAATAGCAATCACAATCCCAATTGTTAAGTTATTACCGGCTACAAAAGTTTTTTCTAATCCCGGCACTAAACCTAATCCTTCGATGGCCGAAGCAACTGAAATCGGTGGTGTGATGATTCCGTCGGCTAATAAAGTTGTTGCACCCAAAATAGTCGGAATGACTAATTTTTTTCCGTAACGCTTTACTAAAGCATACAAAGAAAAAATACCCCCTTCTCCTTGATTATCGGCTTGCAAAGTCAGCCAAATATATTTTATCGTGGTTTGAAGCACTAATGTCCAGAAAATACAAGAAATGCCGCCGAGTACTAATCGCTCGTCAATCGGTCTATCGCCGATAACGGATTGAAAAACATATAATGGACTTGTTCCGATATCGCCGTAAATAATTCCCAGTGCGACTAAGAGTGATGCCGCCGTTACTTTTTGTAAACTTATTTCTTTTAAATTCATCTTAAAATAGTTGTTAGTTGTTAGTTGTTAGTGATTAGTTATTAGTTGTTTGCTTTTCAAACTAACAACTAATAACTAATCACTAATAACTAACCGGTAAATCTATAACCTACACCCGATTCCGTGATAATATATTCCGGTCGGTTGGGGTCATTTTCAATTTTCTTTCTCAATTGTGCAATAAAAACGCGCAAATATTGCGATTGATTGACATAACTCGGTCCCCATATTTCGCGCAACAGATATTGATGCGTTAAAACTTTGCCTTGGTTTTTTATAAATAATGCTAAGAGTGCGTATTCAGTAACAGTAAGTTTTATTATCTCATCGAATTTTTTAACCGTTCTTACACCCAAATCAATTTGTAAATCGTTACAAATCACTATCGGATTTTCGGGTTCCACCAACGACGACCGCAGTGCCGAGCGAATTCGTGCCAACAATTCACCGGTTCTGAAAGGTTTAACTAAATAATCATTCGCGCCGTTGTCTAAGGCTTGAATGATATTAGTTTCATCACTTTGAACAGATAAAATGATGACTGGTTTTTGGTACCACTCCCGCAATTTTTTCAAAACCGAATGCCCGCTTTCATCCGGCAAACCAATATCCAATAAAATCAAATCCGGCGGATGATTCGCTGCCATAATCAATCCTTCTTTTCCGGTAGTAGCTTGCGTAACGATATAATCGTTACTTTGCAAAGTAATTTCCAAAAGTTTTCTGATTTGCGCTTCATCGTCTATTATTAAAATCATAGTTCAGTTAGTCGGTTAGTCGGTTAGTCGGTTAGTCGGTTAGTCGGTTAGTCGGTTAGTCGGTTGGTCTTACACTTTACTAACCGGCCAACCGACCAACCGACTAATCTATTCATTTTTCAACTTAGAAATATAAGATGTTTCCGCCGGAATAATCATCGTAAATCTGGAGCCGCCTTCAGGCCTGTTTTCTAATTTAATTGTACCGTTGTGTGCTTCTACAAAACCTTTTACGATGGATAAACCTAATCCCGTACCGCCGGTTTTCGTTTTGGTAATGCGATAAAATTTATCGAAAACATAATTTATATCGTTGTCGGGAAAACCTTCTCCGGTATCTTCAACAATCAACATTAATTTATCGTTGTCGCATAAGGCACGAATGATAATAGAAGCGCGTGGCTGAGTGTATAAAGCGGCATTACAAATTAAATTAGACAATACTTGTTCCATTAATCCGTAATCGAGTTTGAATAGAGGCAAATCTTCCGGAATAATTACTTTTACTTTGTGCGCTTTCGTATTTTCGTTTAAGCGGTTAGCCACATCATAAACCAATTCATTTACATCGCACCAATCTTTTTTCGGTTTTATCACACCGGATTCTAAACGCGACATATTGAGCAAGTTTTCAACTTGGCGGTTCAAACGCAAGCCGGCATTTGAAATTTCGGTCAGCAAATCTGCTCTATTTTGTGTGGAAAGTTTATCCGAATTGGTTTGCAAATTGTCTGTCGCACCGATAACGGTTGCTATCGGTGTGCGCAATTCGTGCGACAGTGAGTTAAGTAAAGTATTGTAAAGTTTGAGCGTTTTTTCTCTTTCTTCTTGACGAACGGAAGCGTTTTGAGTAGCACGAATTTTAAAAGTTAAAACGGCATTCAGCAGGGCGATAACAAAATACATCAAAAACATGAGTACGTCTTCCGTACTTGTAATAAGGAATGTGAATTTTGGCGGAATAAAAAAGAAATCCCAAATTAACGCGCTTAATATGGCTACTGCAAGTACCGGAAAAATATCGAAAAACATGGCAACGATAGAAACCGTCACCATTAACAACAGTGCAACGGTTCTGTAATGAATATAATCTGATAAAAAGTAGCAAACCGTACTCACCAAAGCTACACAACCCATACCTAAAAGATATTGTTGGATTTTGTTAAAGCCTTTTGTTGTAAAATTTTCCACCTGATAATTATTTTACTTAATTGAGGAGGCAAAATTACTATGAGTACGTGTAAGGAAAGTATAAATTAATTACAGGTTAGTATAAAGATTTTATAAAGATTTTACATAAGTAATTAACAATGAATAATAAACAATCTTGCTAAAAATTAATTGTCAATGGTTTGTATGATAGAGTCGAGCGTTAAATAGTTATAAAGATGCAGCGCACTGTTCTCTTTGTAGAAAAATACGCGATAAGCGTTGAGGTGCAGCGCACCGTCCTCTTATCCAAGAGGACGGTGCGCTGCACCTCAAAAACATTTTATTTCTTTTATTCTACCGAGAGAACGCAGCTCTGCTGCTTTTCAAAAAAAATGCCTATTTAATGCCGGACTCTAAAACCTCAACGACGGTAAACCTTGATAACATTAAACAATATAA
>JAYTNA010000704.1:0-3728 GCA_043748865.1 Saprospiraceae bacterium | reverse complement strand
ATATATTTATAAATGGTTCTGTGATTTGCCGTTTCGAGGCTGCCCATTACCGTCGGCGAGGTATTTTCTTTGTGCATTAATTCATTTGGATATTGTTGGTGTGCTTGCGCCGATAACATATAATAATGCGCGGAATTTTTTCTATCGTCGCTACTGAAAACAACTTTTTTTCCGCCTTTTCCGATATATAAGCAACTCAATTTTTGTAAATTAAAAACAACGCCATCCACCTCCACTTTCCCCGGTCCGCCGACATTTATTATACCGGCTTCTCGCCGTTCCAAAAAATAATCTGATTTTAAGGCTTCGTAAGTACGCAATTCAATGGTATTGGAAACCGGAACGACTCCGCCAAAAATAACGCGGTCGAAATGCGAATACACAAAATTTGCGGCATCCACCACCATCAAATTTTCAATTAAAAAATTGGCGCGCAATTGTTCCGTCGTCATCCCGCGCACTTCATTCGGACTTGATTCGTAACGTACTATCATAGTTGATGGTTGATGGTTGATGGTTGATGGTTGATGGTTTACTTAGTTAGGTTTTTTTAGATGATTTTATTATAGCGGTTAGTATTTTTAAAACTGAAACTGCATCTTTATGAATTGAATCAAATTCGGGTTGATCAAGATAAGCAGTAGCTTTCAAAAGTTCAAGCCAATAAATCGTTTCATGCTCTTCTTTAAGGGCAATAGCTAATTTATGAATAAAATCAAGACGACTTTCTCCTTGTTGCGCTTCTCTGACATTTGCTCCAATAGATGTACCGGAACGTAAAAGTTGTTTACTAAGCACAAACTCTTTTTTATTATCTCTTAAATATTGGCACAAACGCACAACTCTTACTGCCAATTCAAAACTCTTTTCAATAATTAAAGTTTTCTCAGTTTCCATAATTTACTTTTTTTAATTGTAAAAATATTTTTCAACCATCAACCATCAATCATCAATCATTATCTCCCCATCCAACCGCCGTCAACGGTTAAAATGGTGCCGTGAATATAATTTGATGCGTCTGATGCTAAAAAAATAGTGGCACCTTTTAAATCGTCAGCACTGCCCCAGCGATTTGCAGGAATGCGCGACAAAATTGATTCGGAACGTTTTATATCGTTTCTTAACGCTTCCGTATTATCGGTTGAAATATAACCCGGCGCAATCGCATTCACATTGATGCCAAGTGGTGCCCACTCATTTGAAAGTGCTTTTGTTAAACTCCCAATCGCGCCTTTCGATGCCGCATAACTTGGCACATTGATTCCGCCTTGAAAAGTGAGCAACGATGCCGTAAAAATTATTTTACCGCTGCCGCGTTGAATCATTTCTTTTCCAAACGCGCGACTTAAAATAAATGGCGCGTTTAAATTTATTTCAAGCACTTCGTCCCAAAATTCGTCCGGATGTTCAACGGCGGGTTTTCGCAAAATTGTTCCGGCATTATTGATTAGAATATCAATCGGCGCACATTCGGTTTTTACTTTTGAAATAAAATCATACAATTGCTCACGATTTGAAAAATCGCATTGATACGCTTTGAATATACGTCCAGTCTTTAAAACTACTTTTTCAATATCGCTGTTCTCTAATTCCAAATTTGCCGATACGCCGATAATATCTGCACCCGCTTCTGCTAATGCTTCTGCCATCGCTTTACCTATGCCGCGCTTGCAACCGGTAACGAGTGCCGTTTTACCTTTAAGAGAAAATAGATTCATAATTTTTTAGTCGGTAGGGGCAACCCTTGCGGTTGCCCGTGTTATCGCGGTTGCCCGTATAATTCTGGTTGCGTATACGATTCCGATTGCGCGTATGCCGCATGCAATCGGACGTATGCAGGCAACCGCAAGGGTTGCCCCTACCATTTATTTATCATTGTATTTTCACCGCCTGACGGGCTAACATTTGCCAATTGTCTTTTTCTTTTTTGAAAACTATAAGAATAGCAATTTTAACGGTAGAAAGTTCTTTACCGGCATCGTGCGTTTCTGCAACCAATTTATGACGCACAATTGCCGTGTTGCCGACAACATGAATCGTTTGGTCTGACAAAGTTATTTTCAGAAAATTAGATTGCTTACTGACGAGTTTGTGCAAAAATTCCTGTTTGCCCTCCACGTGTCCGCCGGAGTGACCATAACTTAAAGAATCGTGTGCAAGTTTTGTAAGCGCATCGGAATCACCGCTTATCATTGCTAAACGTAAATTTTCAACAGCTTCAGCCACTTTTTTTTCTGTTGCCGATTGACCAGTACTTGTGGTGGTTATTACTGACATAAATAAAAAAATGAAGAAATAAATATTTTTGAACATAATAGTTCGATTTGCGATTTTGGATTTATGATTTTGGATTTAAAAATAAAAATGTGAGAAAAAATTATTTTTTTACGCGTTTTTATTTCAAAAAAAAAATTTCAAAAAAAAAATTTGCGAACAGAAATCAAAAATCAAAAATTAGCATCTGCGAGCATTTGCGTTTTAAAATCCGGTAAAATCTGCGAGAAATTTGTTTTATAAGAAAGCCTTAATTGTTTGAATAGCAACAATTATTTATTTTGTTCCGCTTGAGAGCATTTTTCTTTCTCTTCTTTTTATATCCAAGTAAGCGAAAATTACCGCCAGAATGATTAAGGAATAACGAAAATGAAAATCCCGAATCGTTTGTAAAAATGGTTTTCCATTAAAAATTTTGAACCCTTCGTCAAAGAGCCAAAAAATAAAAGTAAAAGTTAAGAATTGAAAGAATACTCTAATGTAAAACTCTTTTTTTGCAAAAATTTCCATGGCGTAAATTATTTTTGATTTTTAATTCTCTAAAGCCAATTGAGTTGTAATTCCGGTGCGACAAGCCAATGCTCCCAGACACGCAAAATATTAAATGCCGTGCGTTCTAAATGAGTGCGTGTTTGAACGAGTGCTTGTTCTAACGGTATAGGTTCTTGTTGAATTGGGAAAGCTGCCAATAGTCCGATTTTATTAATCAGTGCCGGCGACGCTTCCACTGCTCCACATAAAGCAATCACCGGAATATTTCTTTTTGCTGCTTTTTTACAAATACACTCAATCAATTTGCCGTTCGCAGTTTGAGCATCTAATTTTCCTTCGCCGGTAATGATGAGGTCTATATCTTGTAGTTGTTCATCGAAATTTGTGAGTGACATTATCACATCTGCACCGCGTCGCAGTTTGGCATCGAGAAAAATTTTTGCCCCGTAACCCAATCCGCCCGCAGCACCTGCACCTTCAAAATCATAAGTCACATCACGCAATTGATTCACACGCGCAAAATTGCGCAAACCTTCGTCCAAACTGCGCATCATATCTTCGGTCGCACCTTTTTGTTTCGCGTAAGTGTATGCAGCACCGTTTTCACCGAAGAGCGGATTAGTTACATCGCACAACACTTCAACCGTCACACCTCGATTTATTTTTTTGAAAAAAATATCGAATATTACGTTGTCATTCACTGAAATTTTATCAACTGCGATAAGGCTTTCTCCTATCGGCCGCAAACGTTGGTTGTTTCTATCTAAAAAAGAAAAACCGAGAGCGGCTGCCATTCCCATTCCCGCATCATTCGTAGATGAACTGCCGAGCGTTAGAATAATTTTTTCAGTTTTTTCTCTGCTGATGGCATGTAGAATCATTTCACCGACACCGAACGTACTCGTTTTCATCGGGTTGCGTTCTTGAGGCCAGAGTTTTTGTAAACCTGCCGCTTGTGCCAT
>JAYTNA010000703.1:0-4462 GCA_043748865.1 Saprospiraceae bacterium | reverse complement strand
CTTATAGGGCATCGAAGAATTTAGAAAACTTGCAGCAATACCATTCGCACGCAGAGCAGTCACTTGATCGTTCATCAAGGAAATTAAGGGCGACACGACAATTGCGACACCCGGCAAAGTCACCGCCGGAATTTGATAGCACACACTTTTCCCACCACCCGTCGGCATAATGACTAAACTGTCGCGTTTATCATAAACGGTTTGAATAATTTCCGCTTGAACGGAACGAAAAGAATCGTAACCGAAATATTTTTTTAATGCTTCTTGTGCGTGGTCTAAATTCAATTGAGTTGAAAATTGAAAATTAAAAATTGAAAGTTTTTGCAAAAGTAAACATTTAAAACAAATTATTTTAATTATTCAGGTTATCATCGGTAGTTAAACATAAGTCATCCCGAATTTTCTAATCAAAATAAATAAAGCCCACGAATAAATGCGTGGGCTTTATTTATAAAAAAATCCCGAATTTTTAATTTTGAAAATTCGGGATGACTCATGTTTTTCTTTAAAATAATACGTAAATAGTTAGCAAATTATTTTAATTAATTCGCTTTTAACGGTTCATACTTTTTAAACAAAGAGTATTTCATAGCCTCGACATTGCTTTGATATTTTGCCCAATCATTTGCGAAAAAATTATTGATTTTATCGAAAAGTTTGGTGGCAGTTTCTTTCGCTTTATCTAACGCAAAGGTTGCATTGGCAGTTGATTTTCCCTGTACGGAATTCATGAGACCCATTGCGTGAAAAGTTTTATCCATTAAATTATCTGAACTTCTGACAATACCTTTTGCGTCGCGCGGAGCCATAAACATTTTTTGCAAATTGAGAATACTATCCTTTAAAGATTTTCCTTGTTTTGTCAAATTTGTTTTCACGCTGTCCGGCGAAACCGTTGCCATATCTATCTGACTTTCTACGATGCCGATTGTTTTGTTCGCATCTTTCAAACGATTGAACGCATCGGTTGATTTTTCTACCAATGTGCGCAAATCTTTCATGCCCGCATCGTGGGCTTCTAAATCTTTGGCGGAAATTTCCAGACGTGGATCGAATTTTACATTGACGAAAGTTGAATCTTTTGCACCGGTTGTATTTACTACAACAATTTTATAACGGCCCGGTAAAACTTTACCGCCGGAACCGGATTCGTCTTCATCTTTTTTCGTTTCTTCCCAACTCGGAAATTTCGGACCTTTACGCTCTAAACCCCAGCTCACGCGATTCATACCCGTATCCAAAGTAATTTTCATTTTGCGCAAAGTGTCACCGTTATCGGCAATCACATACAGCATAGATTTTTTCTCAGCGTCCTCTTTCTTTTTATCGTCCGGTTTTTCCATTTTATTTTTTACAACAGGTTGCGGTTTTTCCGGACTCAGTTTATTCCAAATTGTGAAAGTTGCGTTGGGCGATTTGTTTGTGCCTTCATATATCGCACTGCCGTTGAAACGTTCGCCGTTGTAGCTGCGGGTGGAAATATTATAGACATCATTGGGTGCAAAAATTTTCACCGGTTGATTCAAAACATCTCCTTTTGTACGTGCAATTTCGCGCAAAAAACGAATGTCGTCTAAAATCCAAAATGCTCTACCGAAGGTACCGATGACTAAATCGCCGTCACGCGGATGAATTTTCATATCCATTGTCGGCACTGACGGATAACCGTTCATCCATTTATTCCAAACTTTTCCGCCATCCATCGAAATATATAAACCGACGTCGGTACCGAGAAACCACAAGTTGGAAACTTCCGGATCTTGCACAAACGACAAAGTATAACTGCCAACCTGACCATCACTGACGATACTCGTCCAAGTTTTTCCGTAATCGGTCGTATGATAGCAGTATGGCTTAAAGTCATTTTGGCGATAATTATTTACGATGACAAACGCTTCGCCGGCATTTTTAGTCAATTCAATTTGCGGTATCCAAGCATTTTTCGGACCGCCTAATATTTTCGATGTCAAATTAGTCCAAGTTTTTCCGCCGTCGGTGGTGAGTTGTAAATTTCCGTCATCGGTTCCAACCCAAATTGTATTTTTATCCGTAGGTGAAGGTGCAATGACTAAAATCGAGCAATG
This sequence comes from Saprospiraceae bacterium, assembly GCA_043748865.1. GTDB lineage: Bacteria > Bacteroidota > Bacteroidia > Chitinophagales > Saprospiraceae > JAAFJT01. The sequence continues at coordinate 2,378 of JAYTNA010000703.1, read as the reverse complement.
ATTTTCTGCATTCGTCACATCGGGTGTTAAACCGCCGGTGCGTTTTGAACCGTTTATTTTAAAAGTATCATTCGTTGTTAGATCCGGCGAAAGTATCGTCCAAGTTTGTCCGCAATCGTTGGAGTAATGCACAAATTGTGAGCCGTAATACACGCCGCAATCCGTAAACGGATCTTGTGCCATCGCCGCATTCCAATTGTAACGCAACTCTGCTGCACCCGGATTTTGCGGTTGAATGTCCTGAGTTGAGCCGGTTTTTCTATCTACATACGCTACGTTGCCTCCTTGCGACATTGCGAAAGCATAACGCGAATTATCACGGCGCGGCATAGCATCGAAACCATCTCCGAAAAGTAATTCTTGCCAATCGGCATTACGAATGCCGCCCGAACGCCAAACCGCTGAAGGACCAACCCAAGAACCGTTGTCTTGTAAACCGCCGTAAAGATTGTAAGGCATTTCATTATCCACGTTCACGTGATAAAATTGTCCGACCGGAATATTTGTAAAAAATTGCCATGATTTGCCGTAATCGCGCGAAATATTAGCACCACCGTCGTTGCCGTCAATCATCACATTAGGTTGTTCCGGATGGATCCACCACGCATGATGATCCGGATGTACATTGCCTTCGGTGTAACCGAGTAGTTGTGTCCAAGTTTTTCCGCCGTCTTCACTTTTTGAAACGTTGGAGTAAATGTTGTACAAACGATTTTCATTTTTCGGGTCGCAAAAAATTTGAGCATAGTAAAACGGGCGGTCACCGTTTTGTCCGACTTTATGCCATTTCGCGCCACCGTCGTCTGAACGATAAATCGCATTTTCTTTAGCTTCAACAACCGCATATACGACGTTCGGTTTTGTTCTGCACATCGTCAGACCGCAACGTCCTAAATCGCCTTTCGGTAACCCATCTTCGGGTGTAATTTTTTTCCAACTATCGCCGCCGTTGTAAGTAATATAAAGACCGGAACCTTTTCCGCCACTGTTAAACGTCCAAGGTTTGCGTCCGTATTCCCACATCGCGGCAATGAGTTTATTCGGATTACTTGGATCCATGATTAAATCTGCACAACCGGTTTGGTCGTTGACGTACAAAGATTTTTTCCAAGTTTTTCCACCATCCGACGTTTTATAAACGCCGCGTGTTTCATTGGGTCCAAAAGCCGAACCGGTAACACTTGCGAAAACAATTTCCGTCCGCGCCGGATTAATGGCGATATGATTAATCGCGCGACTATCGCGCAAACCCATATTTTCCCAATTTTTTCCGCCGTCAATACTTTTAAAAATACCATCGCCGAAATTTTGTGAGTTGCGCGGGTTGCCTTCACCCGATCCAACCCAAATTTCCGTCGGATTATTTTGGTTGACGGCAATACTACCGATACTCTGTGTGGATTCTTTATCAAAAATAGGTTGCCAATTGCTTCCGCCGTTGTTAGATTGCCAAACACCGCCCGAAGCAGCACCGATATAATAAATATCGTTTTTCAAATCTACATCAGCAGCAGTGATACGTCCGGACATGGCAGCGGGACCAATCGAACGCGGTTTGATGTTTTTGAATAAATCGAAATTGAGTGTCTGAGTAAAACCGGAAACGGTTAATAAAATACACGCGAGAAGTGTAATCGTTTTTTTCATTGTAAAGTCGGATGATTTATAAATTTAAAAATGTCAAAAAAATATTTTAATATGTTCACCAAGTATCGGATTAACTTTGTCTTTTTCCGATAAAATCATTTCGTTGAGCGGAATGTGCCAATCTATTTTCAATTGCGGATCGTTGTAGGCAACGCCTGCTTCGTGCTTGCTTGCGTACATATTATCGCATTTATAAAAAAATTCTGCCTCTTTACTTAAAACTACAAAACCATGCGCAAATCCGCATGGTACAAAAAGTTGCCGTTTATTTTGCGCACTCAATATCACGCTGAAAGATTTACCGTAAGTCGGCGAACCTTCGCGAATGTCAACCACCACGTCTAAAACTTTTCCGTAAATGCAGCGCACGAGTTTGGCTTGCGTAAAAGGCGGTAATTGATAATGTAATCCACGCAACACGCCGCGCATCGAACGACTTTGGTTGTCTTGAACAAAAATAGCATCTATGCCGGAGTCTTTAAAAACAGTTTCGTTATAACTTTCAAAAAAATAACCGCGTGCATCCCCCCAAATTTTGGGTTCAAAAATTTTTAACCCTTCAATACCCGTTTCTACAAAAGCCATTATTTATGATGAGTGATGTGTGATGAATGATTTTTAGGAATAAGTAATAATGTATGAGTAATCTTTTTAAAAAATCATTTATCATTTATCATTCTTAAAAATTATTCATCCTTATTTTATGTTATTTAATTTTCAAACTGTCTTTT
>JAYTNA010000702.1:0-4027 GCA_043748865.1 Saprospiraceae bacterium | reverse complement strand
GCGCTTTGTTTTTCTAAAAGCGACAACACGATACCGCTCAAACCGAATTTATACGCCGTACTGCCGGATGTAAAGCGATTTAAAACGTCATCAATATATTTCATTTGTGTTTCTTTCGGCAATTTCAAATCGCGAATTGTAATTACGTTCACGAAATTTCGCATCGAACTCGTCACCAAAGGCACTTGATTATAATCCGCATCCGATAAATCGGCGTATTGAAAATAATTTTTTCCGAAATAATCTACTTCGGAAGTATAATTTGCTTTTTTCGGATCATTTTGATAACTCGTATAAGTATCTAAAGCCAAAATTTTTGCCGCTAACGGATTAGATTTTTTTAAATCGGCAAGCAATTGACGTTTTTTCTTATCAGTTTCACCTAAACGCGCTTCATTTTGTGCGCGTTTCGCAACGTCGTTGTAATCTTTTTGATAGTCTTGAACGATTGTATTTGTTTCTTGCTTCAATATGTTTGATTTTGCAACAGCTTCATCATAACCGGCATTTATTTTTGAATTTTCCGTTTTCGCTTGCGTCATATCGAAACAAGGACCGGTAATTTTTACATTATCTTCGGTACCGAGCAGCAAAAGTTTTATGTGTTGTGCTTCACCGTTCACACCCAATCCGAAAAATTTTGAAGCACTCAATCGCGGTATAGAAAAAGTAGCAATACCTTTTGCATCTAACTTAGCAGAAGCGATTTGAGTTTGCATCAAGCCATTGATGTCGTATAAAACGAAAGTATCCACGACCGAGCAATTATCGAATTGACAATTGATGGTGATGTTCGGAACCGTTTTTTGTGCCGCGATTGAACCGACGCACAATAAAGAAAATAAAAAGAGGAATATGGATTTCATGAGAAATTTTAAATGAGTGAAGCACGTTTCAAAAATGTATAACGCATAAACTCGTGCAAAATTAATGCTGATTTGCACAAACTTAAAATTTTTTTTTTACCGCATCAAAAAACTATTTTAGGAGTGAGAAAATTTAATGCCGAATTTATAGAAAAAAACTCAAATAAAAAAATACAGCTTTTTTATTCGAGTTTTGAATGTGATATTTATTATTGTAATTTCGCAGCTGATAATCACATTATTAATGGTAAGAAAAGCAATTCTTAACGAACTATTAAACTCTTACGACCTTGAATGTCTTGAGCAACATTTGATTTTTATTTTTTTGGTAAACAACAAAATTAATTTTAAGCAAAGTTCAATCTTAATAAATTATTTCAAAGATTTTTCACAAAACCCAAAACTCTATTTAGACATTTTGAGTTTAGAAATAGGAACTATAAAAGCTCTCGAAAATCATTTAGAACTCATCATTCCGCAGGCAGATAGAAAATTTAATGGTGCTTTTTTTACACCGGATTTTATCGTTGATTTCATTATAAACGAAATTAAACCTCAATCGCACGATAAAAATCTCGATCCAAGTTGCGGATGCGGTGCTTTTCTTATTGGTTTGACAGAATATTATAAAAATGTTTTCAACAAACCGATAAGAAAAATAATAAAAGAGAACATTTTCGGCTCAGACATACTTTCCTATAATATTCATCGGTCAAAATTGATATTGACGATTTATGCTCTACAATATGACGAAATCTTGGAAGACGATGATTTTAATTTATACCACCAAGATAGCCTAAAAACATCTTGGAAAATTCAGTTTGATAATATTGTTGGGAATCCGCCTTATGTAAAGTTTCAAAATTTAACAAATGATTATCGTGATTATTTAGTTAATAGTTGGACAACAGTTGAAGGCGGTACTTTTAATTTGTACTTTGCTTTTTTTGAATTGGGTTACAAATTGCTGACATCAAAAGGCAAATTAGGCTTTATAACTCCCAATAATTATTTTACGTCATTGGCAGGAGAAGCAGTACGCAAATATTTTCAACAAAAAAAATGTGTATCTCGTATCATTGATTTTACTCACAATAAAGTTTTTGATGCACAAACCTATACAGCACTTACCTTTCTTAACAAACAAGAAAATGAAGCAATTATATTTGATAGAATTAAAAACGGGTATAGTCCGGAGGCTTTTTTATCTATTGCCAATGGTTCGCCAAACTATTTAAAAGATTTGAATTTCAAAAAATGGCGTTTATTAAAAACAAATGAGCAAAAAAACATCAAAATTATTGAAACTATCGGAACGTCAATAAACAAACTATTTGACATTTGTGTCGGCATCGCAACACTTAAAGACGAAGCGTTTTTTATTGATGGTGATATTGAAAAAAGTGATTACTATATAAAAACAACAGATAACGGTATTTTTGAAATTGAAAAGGAAGTCACCAGACCGGTTTATAAAATATCAGATTTTAAAACGCAGGAAGATATTGAGCATAATACAAGGCGCATTATTTTCCCTTATATAATAAAAAAAGGTATAGCTACCCCAATTTCAGAAGAAATTTTTAGAATGAAATTTCCTAAATGCTATGCTTATTTTCTGACAGAAAAGGAAGTATTGTTGGGGAGAGATAAAGGAAAAGTAAATTTCGAACCTTTTTTTGTTTGGGGAAGAACACAAGGGTTGACAAAAAGTGGAAAGAAAATTTTAAATCCGACTTTTAGTCAAACGCCACGTTTTTTGTTAGTTAAAGATGAAAATGCTTTTTTTACGAACGGTTACGGAATTTATTTTCGCGAACAAGAAAATAAATATTCATTATTCGGCAATGAAATTAACCTGCTGACACGGATAGAAAACATTGACGTTGTGCAAAAAATACTTAACTCTCACTTGATGCACTACTACGTCAGTAAAACAAGTATTTCTATTGAAGGAGGCTATCCTTGTTATCAAAAAAATTTTATCGAAAAATTTACTATTCCCGAATTTACGAATTCTGAAATTGAAATTTTACGTTCTCTTAATAATAAACAAGACATTGATGATTTTTTAATAGCTAAGTATAATATTGAAATTTATTCGTCGAATCTTTCAGAATAGGTTTTTAGGAGATCGGGTACAAATTTATCCCATGATAATTCGTTGAAATTTATTGTGCAATCTTCCGGTATAAGACCGTCAACTTTCAAATCTTCAGTATTGTTATATATTTTAGCAGGTTTTTTACTAAAATCAACGATGAGCAAACAAGCTTTTTCATATTGATAAAAATTTTTTTCGGTAGTTTTTCGATTGTTAATAGCTTGAAAAGATTTGATGTATTTTAAGACAATGGCTTGACTGGTTTTTTTGAAAATAATTTTATTGTGTTTTATTTCTTTGTCTTCATATTCGGGTATTGCAATCATATAAACCTCACCCAAGCACATTCGCGGACATCTGTCATGCAAATTTATAGCTTCGGAAGTTGTACTTTCATATAAAGTATCAAAGTTTTTTTGAATGCTACTGATTTGACTCCTTATATTGATTGATATAGTTCTTTCCGTAAAAATTTCACCATAGATGTCAATGGTATCATGTAATAAGCCGTCTTGCAGAATTTCTTTGATTTTATCAATGTCCGGCACAATACATATATCTTGGTTCTTCTGTTTTCGAGAACCTGCAAGTTTAAGTTCAGGTGTTCTTTTGTCCAAAGAAGGAAAAATAAAATTTTCATGTATACCTGCTTTAATCAAATCAATTTTAACGGCTTCATGCAAATTTAAAATAGGTCGTGATGATCTAATCATTGCCTCTTTACCTTTTTCCCCACCCTCTATTATTGAAGTTTCAATGAGTATCTGAAACTCATTGATTGCTCTTTGAATGTTTATTAAACTCATTTTCGTTGAAAAATTCTTGAAGTGTTATATTTAATGCTGCTGCTATTTTTTCTATATTTATAATGGATACATTGCGTTGACCATTCTCAATACTCGCAATGTAACTTCGGTCTAAATCGCAAGCATACGACAAATCTTTTTGAGAAAGATTATTCAGTTCTCTCAACGCTTTTATACGATTACCAAGTTTTATTTTTACATTCACAAGAACAAAAGTCTAAATTTGTTGACTATAAATCAAAGACTATAAG
>JAYTNA010000701.1:0-3821 GCA_043748865.1 Saprospiraceae bacterium | reverse complement strand
TTGGATTTACTATTTGATGCAGTAAGAAATTCCAATAGAGCATACATCTTTGATAATTCAGGAAATGATTTGGTGTTTATTTGTGAAATAACGGAAGCTAAAGATTTTCTTTATAGAGTTAATCCTATCCCTCAATGGTTCAAAACCTATGTCTTAGATAAAATTTAATTTGCCAAACGCAAATACTAACTAACTGACTAACTTTGCAACGTTTTTTTACTTGAGGCGTTAACTCTATTTACGATTTTCGATTTTGGGTGTATGATTTAATTTAAATTCAAAATCCGAAATTGAAAATCCGAAATCGAAAATCGAATTATGCTTAACTTTCAATATCCGGTCTGGTATCTATCCTTGTGCATTTTATTTGGCGTGTTGCTTGCAGTGTTACTTTATTATAAAGATACGCGCTTCAAAGAATTAGCGAATCCATTGAAATATGTGATGGCGACATTGCGTGCGCTTGCCGGTACTTTATTGGCTGCACTTTTACTCGCACCGATGTTGAAAACCACGAAGACAGAAATAAAAAAACCTTTGATTGTGATTGCGCAAGATGCATCCGAATCAATGAGTGTAGCTATACGTGATTCTTCGGCGTTTAAAAAAGATTTGGAAACACTTTCAAAAAATCTCGGCGAGCAATTTGATGTGAAACAATATGCTTTTGGTGAAAGTGTGCGCGAAGGTTTTGATGTCAGTTTTAAAGATAAACTCACCAACATTGCCGATGTGTTGAACAATGTGTATGATAATTACACCGGACAAAATCTTGGCGGATTAGTTTTAGCGACAGATGGTATTTACAACGAAGGTGCGAGTCCAATTTATTCCGGCGCAAAACTAAATGTCCCAATTTATACGATTGCACTCGGCGACACAACACCGAAAAAAGATGTTTTGGTGAAGCGCGTTTTTCATAATAATATCGCCTACTTAGGCGATAAATTTTCTGTGCAAATAGATGTTGGTGCGAATAATTGCGCGGGTGCAACGACGAATTTGACGATTGCCCAAATTGATGCCGGCGGAAATTCAAAACAGGTTGCCGCGCAAAGTATTGCCATCAATAAAAATGATTTCTTTTTTACGAAAGAAATTACACTTGATGCCACCACGCCCGGCGTTCAACATTATGTCGTGAATTTATCATCGGTACCGGGAGAGACGACGACTGCCAATAATAAAAAAGATTTTTTTATTGAAATACTCGATGCACGTACAAAAATTCTGATTCTCGCCAACGCACCGCATCCGGATATTTCTGCTTTGAATGATGCGATTTCGGTAAATAAAAATTATACCGTAACTGTGTCGTACATCAGCGAATTAAAAGCGAATGTTGCTGATGCAGATTTTGTAATTCTTCATCAATTACCTTCATGGACAAACGGTGCAGATGCCGTTTTTAATATTTTGAATACGAAACGCATTCCGCGTTTGTTCATCGTTGGAAATCAAACCGATACGCGTAAACTTTCCGGGTTGCAAAATTTGGTGAGCATCAATAGCGACGGAAAAAATACGACAGATGCGCAAGCAGTACTTAATTCCGGATTTAACTTATTTACGCTTGATGATAATTTCAGACAAATTCCAAATTTCAATCCGATCATTTCTCCTTTCGGCGAATCGAAAGAAGGTGGCGGCGGACAAGTTTTATATTATCAGAAAATCGGAAAAATTGATACGAAATATCCTTTAATCACACTCGGCGAGTCAAACGGTATAAAAACCGGCGTATTTGCAGCAGAAGGTTTTTGGAAATGGCGTTTGTTTGATTTTGCACAACACCAAAATCAACACATCGCCGATGAAATGATGGGAAAAATTGTGCAGTATTTAAGCGTGAAAGAAGATAAACGCAAATTTCGTTGCACGACAGATAAAACGTCGTACAGAGAAAACGAAGCACCGGCATTTGAAGCAGAACTTTATAATAATTCTTACGAACTCTTGAATGAACCGGATGTATCGTTGCAAATTACGAACGCAAAAGGACAGCAATACAATTATACGATGAACAAAACCGGTCGCTCGTACAGTTACAACACCGGTATTTTACCCGTCGGCAATTATAAATACAAAGCCACCACCAATTACTCCGGCACAAAATACGAAGCAGAAGGCGCGTTCAATGTACAACCGATCCAGTTAGAATTATTTGAAACAACGGCAGATCACGCGACTTTACGCGCGTTGAGTCATCAATTCGGCGGCATTACAGTTTTCCCAAATCAAATGGCAATGCTTGCCGATTCTATTAAAGCGCACAAATTAAAACCTGTGATGTTCGCGACCAAATCAACGCAACCACTTTTAAATTTCAAATGGATTTTTGCTTTGATTCTCGGTTTGTTGACGGCGGAATGGTTTATGCGGCGGTATTTTGGTGGGTATTAAAATCACAAGCGTTTGAACATTAAAATCCGTGAGAATCGAAGAGGGATGAATTATTTCTAAATCAAACCAAACTAACTCATGTCCATATCTTTCAGCTATACAAGTGGAACAAGCACGCAACCACTTTTGGGTATCACCATCGGGGATATGTTTGATCAAACTGTCGACAAGTTTCCGGATAATGACGCACTCATTGTGCATCATCAAGATATTCGATTGACATATAAAGCGTTGAAAAAAATGGTTGCCAATTGTGCGAAAGCTTTTATTGCTCTGGGTGTTAATAAAGGCGATCGCGTCGGTGTGTGGTCGCCGAATAGATATGAATGGACGGTAGTGCAGTTTGCGACGGCAAAAATCGGAGCTATATTGGTTAATATCAATCCGAGTTATCGTTTGAACGAATTGGAATACGCGCTCAATCAGTCGGGTTGTAATGTTTTGGTGACCGCCGACGTGTTTAAATCTGCTGATTTTACGAGTATGTTGGAGACTTTAGCACCGGAGTTATTGCATTGTAAAAAAGGAGAACTAAAATCGGTACGCTTGCCACAACTTCATACGATTATACATTTAGGAACAGATGACAAGAATGGTATGTGGCATTGGGAGAGTTTTATGAAAGAATCAAAAAAATCAAGCGATGAGGATTTAGAGATACGTCAAAAAAATCTCGGGTTTGATGAGCCGATTAATATTCAATACACAAGCGGCACAACCGGATTCCCGAAAGGTGCGACTTTGAGTCATCATAATATTTTAAACAACGGTTATTTTGTGGGCGAAATTTTGAAGTTGACGGACAAAGATCGCTTGATTATTCCCGTACCACTCTATCATTGTTTCGGCATGGTAATGGGAAATTTAGCTTGTATCACGCATGGAGCCGCCATGATTTATCCGAGTGAAAGTTTTGAACCGGCTGCTGTTTTGAAAGCAGTTGAACGCGAAAAAGCCACCGCTGTTTTTGGTGTTCCGACGATGTTTATTGCCGAATTAGATTTGCCGGATTTTTCAAGATATAATCTCACGAGTTTGCGCACCGGTATTATGGCGGGTTCACCTTGTCCGATTGAGGTGATGAAAAAAGTACAAAGCATCATGCACGTTCCCGAAATGACAATTTGTTACGGTATGACGGAAACAAGTCCGGTGAGTACGCAAACGCAGTTAGGCACGCCGCTTGAAAAACAAGTCAGTACGGTCGGACAAATTCATCCGCATCTCGAAATTAAAATTATTAATCCTGAAACCGGATTAACTGTGCCGTGCGATACATCCGGCGAACTTTGTACACGTGGTTACAGTGTCATGTTGGGTTACTGGAACAATGAAACCGCTACAAAATCGGCAATTGATATGGCAGGTTGGATGCATACCGGCGATTTAGCAACGATGGATAATGAAGGATATATAAA
>JAYTNA010000700.1:0-7141 GCA_043748865.1 Saprospiraceae bacterium | reverse complement strand
TGAAACAGCGCATCCATAACCATGAAAATAAATTTGTGAAATCATGTCATTTTCAATATCTAAATAAATTTTGAACCTATCGCCGCACAACGGATTATACGCTTCAAGTATGTACTGTGCATCCGTTTTTTTTTCAAAATGAAACGGTGTACTGTTGTGCGTTAAAATTATGTCGGAATAGAGTTCCATGTTAATTGTTAGTTGTTAGTTGTTAGTTAAAATTGATTTCTGAAGCAGAATTTTTAGAATTTAGGTTTCGGAAAATTAATAATTAACAACTAACAATTAACAACTAAATTCTTATTTCATTTCATTCAAATCTCTCAACTTTGGTGCAACAAACCAAGTTGAACCAACTACCACTAAAGTCATCACGCCGCCGAAAATAACGGATAGTATTAATCCCATAAATCGCGCAGCAACGCCCGATTCAAAACCGCCGAGTTCGTTAGAAGAACCGATGAAAAGTGCGTTTACTGCCGATACACGTCCGCGCATATCATTCGGTGTATAAATTTGCAGGATTGTACCGCGCACAACCATACTGATTGTATCAAAAAAACCCGTGCCGGCGAGCACCAACAAAGATAACCAAAAATTTTTCGACACCGCAAAAAGAATTGTACAAATTCCGAAACCTCCTACTGCAAATAAAAGTTTTTTTCCGGCATTTTCTTTTATCGGATAGTGTGTTAAAAGCCAAGCCATGATTAATGCACCGATAGCCGGTGCAGCGCGCATCATGCCCAAACCTTCGGGTCCGAGATTTAAAATATCTTTGGCAAAAGCCGGTAACATGGCAACGGCTCCGCCGAATAATACGGCAAACATATCTAAACTTAAAGCACCTAAAATAATTTGATGCTTGAAAACAAATTTTAAACCTGATTGAATACTGAGCCAAATATTTTCTTTTGGTGTATCCGGACTTTTTATTTTTTCAACATGGCGACTTGCAACTGTGCTTACAAAAAATAGAGCCGTAAATTCGCAAATTACGACTAATAAATAACTGATCCAAGCCTCGTTAGTCAGGGCATAAATTAATCCGCCTATTGCCGGTCCGCCGATATTGGCAATTTGCCAACTCATCGTAGTATAAGTTGCTGCTTGTGAAAATAATTCTTTCGGAATGAGCTGTGTACTAAATGCGGTATTAGCCGGACTTAATAATCCGCGTACTAAACCTGTAAATGCGACGACACAATAAATGAAAATTACACCATTATTTTTCAAAAGAAATTCTAAGCGGGTGGAAAGCACGAACAATGACAAAGCCGATATGCCCAATAAAAACATACCGGTCATAATTATTTTTCTCCTGTCAAAATTATCGGCTAAATGACCGCCTGCTAAACCGACAACAAAAGCCGGCACAAATTCTGCCAACCCGATTAAGCCGAGCGACAACACATCATGCGTATAAGAGTACACTTGCCAGCTGACAATCGTTGCCATTACAGTAATGCCGAAACTGGTAAGCGTGCGCGCCAAAATATAATTTCTGTAATCGCGTATTTTTAAAACATCGTAAGCTGCACTCATAATTTTGTTAATTTGGTTATCAGTTATCGGTTATTTTACATTTTTATCCTTTAACTAATAACGAATAACCGATAACCGATAACGAATAACCGATAACGAATAACCGATAACGAATAACCGATAACCGATAACGATTAACGAGCCATTAAGGCTTTTACGCGCCATTTGTGTTCGCCTTGTTCAACGAGTTGTTGTTCTAAAATATTGAAAAGATTATCAACGGCTTGCCAAATTTCCGGACTGCGTTTGTGTTCGTGCATACTCACTATAAAAATACCGTCTTTAGCTGATAAATTTTTAATCGCATCTGCTAATACTTTTTCGCAATCTTTGGCGTAATTAATAGATTCGTTGAACAATACGACATCAAAACGCTCATTAATAGCAAGTGCGTTCATATCACCTTGTTCAAAACGAATTTTTTCGGTGCCGACACGTTGTCTTGCCGTTTCAATCGCAATATCTGCTAAATCAATACCGAGATAACGCGAAAAATGTTTTTTTTCAAAAACAGAATCTACGAGATAGCCTTGTCCGCAACCTAATTCGAGCAAACTGCCGCCATCTTTATATTTTAAGAAATAAGATTTTACGACTTGTTGACGAATAAGTTCGGAAGCATTACCTAAACCATCCCAACGCCCTTTTTCAAATTGATAGTTCCAACGTTCACGCGGGTCGCGTAAAATTTTACGTTTTATAAAAGATAAAATACTCATAATTGATAATTGATAGTTGAAAATGAATAGTTGAAAATTGATTTGGCTTAAAGAAGTGATAAATTTTAATTAATTCTCTAATTTTTTAATTCCGGTCAATTTCCAACTTTTTCTTTAAGAAGGACAAAAATAGAATTAACTCGATTGTTCGGAACTATTTATTGGAAAGAATTTTTTAGTTTTACACAAATTTTTAATAGAAACTTAAATGGGTTGGAAATCACACATTATAAAACCTTTTGCTAAACAAACGGTACGGACGATTGAAAAATTATCTAAGTCGGGAATAGAAGCGCAATCGGCGGTTTTTAAAAAATTAATAAGCGACGGTAAAAATACGGTTTTCGGGCAAGATCATAAATTTGGCGATATAAAAACCTATGCCGATTTCGTAAAAAATGTGCCGCTGCGCGATTACGAAGCACTTAAATCGTATATCGAACGCGTGAAAAACGGCGAAGCGGATATTTTATGGCGCGGAAAGCCGGCGTATTTTGCTAAAACAAGCGGTACAACTTCCGGCGTAAAATATATTCCGATTACGAAAGACAGTTTGCCGAATCATTTCGGTTCGGCGCGCAACGCTTTATTTAATTTTTCGGCAAAAACAGAAAATTATGATTGGGCGGATGGCAAACAAATTTTTTTATCCGGCAGTCCGAAGTTAGATGATACCGGTGGCATAAAAACAGGGAGATTGTCGGGCATTTCAAATCATTTAGTGCCACAGTGGTTGCGTTCGAGTCAAATGCCGAGTTATAAAACGAATTGTATCGAAGATTGGGAGAAAAAATTAGATGCTATCGTGCACGAAACTAACGGCGAAAAAATGACTTTAATTTCCGGTATCCCGCCTTGGGTGCAAATGTATTATGAACGTCTGCTCGATTTTACGGGAAAGAAAACGATTTTAGATATTTTTCCGCACTACTCGGTGTTCGTTTATGGTGGTGTGAATTTTGAACCGTATCGTGCCAAGTTGGAATCGCTCGTCGGCACACAAATAAATAGTGTAGAAGTTTTTCCGGCTTCGGAAGGTTTTATAGCTTTTCAAGACGAACCGACCGAAAAAAGTTTGTGGTTGAATGTTGATTCCGGAATTTTTTTTGAATTTGTACCCACATCTGAAATTTTTAAAGAAAATCCGACGCGCCTATCTTTGGCTGATGTAGAAATTGGTGTCAATTACGCGCTCATCATCAATAACAACGCAGGTTTGTGGGGCTATAATATTGGCGATACTGTGAAGTTTACTTCAAAAAATCCGTATCGTTTATTGGTAACCGGGCGCATCAAACATTTTATTTCAGCTTTCGGTGAACACGTTATCGGAAAAGAAGTAGAAGCGGCTTTGCTGTCGGTGGCTAAACAAAAAAATTTGCGCATCATCGAATTTCACGTCGCACCGCAAGTAAATCCCCCGGAAGGTGGTTTGCCGTATCACGAATGGTTTATCGAGTTTGATGAAATGCCTAAATTTTTAGGTGAATTCGCTCAAAAAGTAGATGAAGCTATGACGCAAGAAAATATTTATTATGATGATTTAATCAAAGGTTTTATTTTGCAACCCCTAATTATTCGCCCCGTAAAACGCAATACTTTTAGAGACTACATGAAAACCCAAGGCAAACTCGGCGGACAAAATAAAGTGCCGCGTCTCGCCAATGATAGAGTTATTGCCGATGCTTTAGTGAAAAATATTATTTACCCGAAATGATGGACAACGGACAACGTACAACAGATAACAGACAAAAGAAAATGGACTTACTGATAACAGACGATACATCAATCAATCGGTCTATTCTCAGTAAGTCCATATTCAGTAAGTCTAAAATCATTAAGTCCATCATCATTAAGTCCATTTTCTGTTATCTGTTATCTGTTGTCTGTTGTCCTCAGTCTTATTCTCAGCAATTCTATAACTACGAAGAATTTTTTAAAAGCTCGGAATATATAATGCGGCATAAAATCAAATCCGTGACAATGCGAGTACCTACAATTCAAAACGATACTTCTGTTGATATTTATGCCTTGCAAAAACTCGGCTTTAATCCGGACGGACAACTTTCGTGGTATGAACATGACAAACAAGATAGAAAAGGACTAAAAAAATATTATACCTGGTATTTTTACGACAATAAATCGCGCCGATATTTATCTAAATTACTCGAACGATGTAATGGACAAGATTCCTTACGCGAACTCTCGAACTATTACTATGATGAAAGCAATCATTTGATACACGAAGACCATCATCAAATGTATGTTCTTAATTATAATGATTGGGTAGTTGAGTATGAATGGTTAAGCGATACGGTGCGCGTGCGACACAGTGAAGTTAATAAAAAAGATACAACAATCTTCGACAATCAAGGACGGATTACAAGTTTTGAAGAAAACAGTTGGAAATACAGAATTGAATACGACGAACAAGGCAGATTAAAACGTTCCAGTTATTATTGGCTCAACGCGCCGATAACGACAGATAATTTGATAGATCAACGCATTTATCATTATAACTCCGAAGGGAATTTAGAGCGTATAGAATCCGATGCATGGGAAGTTATTTTTCAATTAGATTTTTCCGGCTTACCGATGAGCAGTAGAGTTGTTGACAAAGTATCGCGCAAAAATTTGGGTTGGGAAATGACTTATGAGTATGAAACGCGGTGGTAATTTTAAAAAACAAATACCGTTTGCAACGAAAAAAAATATCCGCGCAAAGGCGTTAAAATTGAAGCAACCGGATCGGTTTTATATTTATCGGGATCAAATAAATTATTCATAGACGTTGTGAAACGGCAATTTAAACCCCAATGCGGGGTAAAAAAAAATTGTATGCCTGCAGTGAGTGCAAAATCATCTTTATTAAATTTGTCAACAACTGCCGCATGATTGAAGGCTTCGTTAGAAGAGGCACTAAACAAACGTCCGTAACAAACGCCGGCACCGAGACTTACTTTATAATAATTACGTCCGTTTTTATCCGCTTTTTGCCAATCTTGATAATGCAACATAATAGGTACTTCCAAATAATTAGTAGTCACTTCTTGTTCTTTAATCGTTTCAAAACTTAAAGATGTTGCACCGCGTTGACTGTATAAAATATCGGTGGTAATAAGCCAGCGACTCGGAAAATTTATGATGCCGCGAATCCCTAACGTTGGTGTCCACTTATTGTAACCCGCAGAAGCGTCGCCGTCAATTTGAGAAGCGTTTAAACCCAACAATAAGCCGCCGCTAAAACGCGTGTCGGGTGTGATATTTTCTTGTGCATGAATTTTTTGAGCAAATAGTATAAAACAAAAAATGACTTTTAGGAAATTCATACCAATAATATTTGTTTATTGCACAAAACTCTTGAATAGTTTAAAACTTTTCAAGAGTTTATTATCAAGATTTTTCATTAAAATCAACACAGCCAATATAACCCATAACTCCTTTAATATCTAATCGTTCCCAACGGCATATTCCAATCAAAATTACCACTAATGATCGGATTTTGCGCATTGGAAGTATAAACTCTAACATTTTTATAAACAAAATCATACAATTCGCGCATCGTAATAATCTTATTGTGATCTTCATCAGCATCGCCTTTTAATCCGCGAATAAGATAATGACTGAAAATACCGGAGCGCAAACCTTGATCTTCCAAAGAAAATTCTTCTTTTTGAGATGACATAAACAATGCAATACCACCTTTTGTATCTGCAAAAGCTTTATAATATTGTTTCATCGCATCGGCATAAGGCGTTTTTAGGGCAATCAAAGAACCGCTGTTACAGGCATCGGCAATACAAATTTTATGTTTTGCTAAACTTTTTTCAAAAATAGCTTTTACTTCGTTGTGATACAGTTTATTATTCAGACCGTCATAATCTTGCGGGATGAAGGCACCATCTAAACCATGTCCGGAAAAATAAAACATAATTACATCATTTTCATCTGCCCGCAAAAGCGTTTGACGCATGGTTTGTAAGATATTATTGCGCGTCGCATCTTCATTGACTAAAACTTTTATCTGATTGTCCGGCAATGCACCGCCTTCCGGACTTTTTAGAAAAGCGTAGTAATGATACGCATCATCAACTGTATATTTTAAAGTCGGCATCGTAGCATATCTGCCTATTCCGACGACAACTGCCCAAATTTTTACTTCCGGATTGCGATCTACTGCAACTTCCACTTCCGTCACTTTACTGTTTGCAGGCATTTCACCAATCGGACGACCGTATTCCCAAATTGCAGACATTACACGACCATCTCGATAATACATCGTTCCTTCTCCGTGAGGCGCGTGTTTTTCAAATTTACCAATGTATTTATCCCCATTCGCATAAAAACAAGTACCCGGTCCTTCCGGCATACCGGCTTTAAAATCGCCGACCCATTTGCTGCCATCCCGATAAATAAAAGTGCCTTTTCCTTCTGCACAATTATGAGTGTTACAATCTCGTGCAAATTCACTTGCATTAGAGGACGAACTTACCGTACTCACTTGCGTAACATTATTACTTGCTGTTGCCAAATTACCGTTTATCCATTGGCCTGAAAGTGTTTCACCGTTAGATTTTGTCAGAGTGCCATCGCCGTTGCGCGCATTTTCTGTCCATTCACCCGCATAAACATCTTTGTTTTGGTAGTATAAGGTGCCTGTACCTGTGAATTTACCACTTACAAAATTGCCTTTATATGTGTCGCCTGTAGAAAAATAATAATTACCTCTGCCATTCGGTTGATCGTTTTCCCAATTGCCGACGTATTTATTGCCGCTGTGGAAATTCATAGTGCCTTGTCCTGAAAATTTGTTTTTTCTGAAACTACCCGTGTAGACGTTGCCTGTTGCAAATGTATAAACGCCGACACCTTCGCGC
>JAYTNA010000699.1:0-7432 GCA_043748865.1 Saprospiraceae bacterium | reverse complement strand
TTCTGATGCCGTTTTAAATATTATTGGGGCTTATAACCCAAAATATAAAATCAATTTCTCGTGAAAAATTGTAGCGTTTATTTAAACGCAACTACTTAACTGAATTTGTACGCGTCGCTCATTGTTTTATATATCTTAACAGTTGGAGGTATCGGTTGCCACGATGTAAAAAGAAAAAATACACACAGCTTTCAATTGATTTAAAAATCTCCGAGCGTTACCGGCAATTGCGCCATCGCTTTATCGAACTGTTCTTTATTCGGCGGTGTGCCATGCCATTTATGATTATTTTCCATAAAATCAACACCCGAACCCATCGCTGTTTTCATAAGTATCACCACCGGTTTTCCTTTGCCGGTGCGACGTTTAGCTTTGCGCAGCATGGCTACAACTGCTTCCATATCATTACCGTGTTCTAAAATAATTGTATCCCAATTGAACGCTTTAAATTTTGCGGGCAAACTGTTCAGATTGATGATATCATCCGTAGTTCCGTCAATTTGTTGACCGTTCCAATCAACTGTAAGAATTAAATTATCTACTTTGTGGTGCGGTGCAAACATGATTGCTTCCCAACATTGACCTTCTTCGAGTTCACCGTCGCCACACAAAGCCCAAACTGTATTGGTATCTTTATTCAATTTTTTTGCTAAAGCCGCACCGATAGCGACCGAAATACCTTGTCCGAGCGAACCCGACGCTACGCGAATACCCGGCAAACCTTCATGCGTTGTCGGATGACCTTGCAAACGCGAATTGAGTTTGCGAAACGTATTGAGTTCTGATACCGGAAAATAACCACAATGCGCCAACGTGCTGTAAAAAACGGCAGAAATATGTCCGTTGCTCAAGAAAAATAAATCTTCACCGTCTCCACTCATTTTAAAACGTTTGTGGCGTTTCATTACCGAAAAATACAGTGCAGTGAAATATTCCGCACACCCGATCGCGCCGCCAATGTGTCCGGATTGACAATTATAAACCATGCGCACTATATCTCTGCGAATTTGCGCTGCTGTTTCTTTCAGTTGAGCTGTTGAAGCCATAGAAGTTAATTACGAATTACGAATTACGAATTACGAATTACGAATTACGAAAGTGTTCTGGAATTACTCGTAATTTGTAATTCGTAATTCGTAATTCATTTTTATATTGGGCAAAAGTAATGAATTTTTTAGTTCAGAAAAAATGCCGGCGATGTTTAATTTAAAACAATTTTGTTTATGTATTTCGTATAAAAAAAACGGAGTATCTTGTGCCGATGTCGAACGCATAATTTCCAATAAAATGTATCTGTTAGAGAATTTTATCATCATAAATATAACTTATATAATTAGTTCACAAAACGGTGCGTCTATACGTTCAATATGAAAATTTTTAACGATCCGGTTTACGGTTTTATATGTTTTCCGAAAGATAGTATTTTACTTAAAGTCGTTGATCATCCCTATTTTCAACGTATGAGACGCATTGCACAAACGGGACTTACTTATTATGTTTATCCGGGTGCGCACCATACGCGTTTTCATCATGCTTTGGGCGCGTATCATTTAATAACCCAAGCTGTTGAAGTATTACGACAAAAAAATACGCATATCACGCATGAAGAAGCTGAAGGCGTTTATCTCGCCATTTTGTTACACGATATCGGGCATGGACCTTTTTCACACGCGCTTGAACATTCTATTATTAATTATAATCACGAAGCATTATCTTTATACTTCATGCAAGTGTTGAATGAAGAATTTGACGGAAAACTTTCTTTAGCGATTGAAATTTTCACGGATAAATACGAAAAAAAATTTTTACACCAATTGGTGAGCGGACAATTGGATATGGATAGATTGGATTATCTCAACCGCGATTCTTATTTCACGGGCGTTTCGGAAGGGATTGTGGGTTACGATAGAATTATAAAAATGCTGAATGTCGTGAACGGTGAATTGGTTGTGGAAGAAAAAGGTATCTATGCCGTAGAAAACTTTTTGATTGCGCGTCGGCTCATGTATTGGCAAGTTTATTTGCATAAAACCGTTTTGGTATCAGAGCAAATGCTGATAAAAGTTTTTAAGCGCGCTAAAGAATTGTACATAGAAAATTCGGAAATACCCGTTACACCGGCACTTAAATACTTCTTTGACGGGATAAAACCTCCGATAATAAAAAAAAATATAAAAGAGTTGATAGAATATTTTGCAAAGTTAGATGATATTGATATTATTGCATCGTTAAAACTATGGGCTAATCATAATGACTATATTTTAGCATTTCTATCCCAAAGTATACTTGATAGAAAATTACTTAAAATTAAATTGCAAAGTGTTCCCTTTAAGGCTGAAGAGATTGAAAAAATAAAACAGAACACCATTATTAAACTAAGCATTAGTAATAAATTATACAATAAACAAAACGAAAAAATTTTAGACTTTGAATATTTGATTTTCAGTGGTACAGAAAGTAATAGGACATATAACACAACGAAAGACGCAATTAAAATTTTAGCAAAAACAGGAGAAGTAAAATCCATTACCGAAATGATGGATTATGAACTTCATAATAAAAATATTTACAAGTATTATCTTTGCTATCCAAAGTATTTGTAAATTTGTCTGAATTTAAAGAATAACACAAATTTTTGCTTCTATTGTAACTTAATCTCTATTTATCTGCATTGTATATTACATAAAAACCGGCGATATTTTTTTTACGCAATATTCACTAATTTAATTTAAATTTATTCATTTTAAACCAAACTCAGAATTATGAGAAGTTTTAATCTTATCCTATCTGCGGTATTATCATTAGTAACAGCAGTAGCAGTAGCGCAACCGGGTGACATGCCACCTAATTCGCAACCGGGCAAATGTTATGCAAAATGTATGATTCCTGACCAGTACGAAACAACCACTGATAAAGTAGAAACAAAAGGTGCAAGCACGCGCTTCGAGACAACACCGGCAAGCTACTCAACTCAGTCTGAACAAGTATTAGTAAAAGCAGCGTCTAAACGCGTTATCACTGTACCGGCTGCTTACGAAACTGCTCCTGAACAAGTTATGGTAAAACCGGAAAGCCGCCGCATTATCACTGTACCGGCGAGCTACGAAACAGCTACTCAACAAGTCATGGTAAAACCGGAAAGTAAACGCATAATCGCTGTACCGGCAAGTTATGAAACCGTTACTGACAAAGTCATGGTAAAACCGGAAAGTAAACGCTTAATCGCTGTACCGGCAATCTATGAAACAGTTACTGACAAAGTAATGACAAAAACTGAAGGCAAACGCCTTATTGAAGTACCTGCTACTTATTCAAGCGTTACAGAACAATATGAAATGGAACCTGCGGGCGAACGCGTAGAAACTATGCAACCACGTATGGAAACTGTAACTGATCGTGTATTAGTTACACCGGCTTCTACAAAATGGGTAAAAAAACGCGCTGATCAAAACTGTTTATCAGCTGACCCAAATGATTGTTTAGTTTGGTGTTTAGTAGAAGTTCCTGCTGAATACAAAACTGTAACTAAATCAGTTAATAAAGGTTGTGATGCTACCGGTGTTGCGAACAGCGGTTGTGTAAAACGCATCCCTACACCGGCAAAAATGGGTACACGCACTGTACAAAAAATCGGTACGCCGGCTTCTACACGCGAAGAAGTTATTCCGGCTGCCTATACAACTGTTACAAAACAAATTGTAAAAACACCGGCTTCTACACGCGAAGAAGTTATTCCGGCTGAATATACAACTATTATAAAACAAATTGTAAAAACACCGGCTTCTACACGTGAAGAAACTGTACCGGCTGAATACAGAACTGTACCTGTACAAAAAGTAAAAACTCCCGCAACATCTCGCGAAGAAGTTATTCCGGCTGAATACAGAACAGTGACAACGCAAAAAATAAGAACACCGGCTTCATACCGTGAAGAAGCTGTTCCGGCTCAATACACAACACAAACTAAAAGAGTTGCTACTGCTGCTCCTGCTGTTCGTGAAATCACTGTACCGGCTGAATATGCTACAATCACAAGACGTAAATTAGTGAAAGCAGGTGGTTTCTCTGAATGGAGAGAAATCGTTTGT
This sequence comes from Saprospiraceae bacterium, assembly GCA_043748865.1. Taxonomy (GTDB): domain Bacteria; phylum Bacteroidota; class Bacteroidia; order Chitinophagales; family Saprospiraceae; genus JAAFJT01. The sequence continues at coordinate 3,344 of JAYTNA010000699.1, read as the reverse complement.
AGCGATAAAATGACTACAGAAAAGATTATTGCTATCCAACGTGCTTTGAAAGCTCGCGGTTACGATCCGGGTCCTGAAGATAATATCATGGGTAAATTAACTAAAGCTGCTTTGGTTAAATTTCAACAAGACAAAGGCTTACCTGTAGGTCAAGTTAATGTTGAAACTATGAAAGCACTTGGTGTCAGCTATAATTAATAATGGTTAATGGTTAATTGTTATTGGTTAGTTTAAAACTAACGATTAACAACTGATAATTAACCGATAACAACTTACAATTAAAAAAACCGCTTGGGTGTAGCTACACTTCAAGCGGTTTTTTATTTTATTTAACAGATATCAACTATCATCCTTATAACTCATAACCTATAACTCATAACCCATAACTTTACAAACGCTCCTCTAATTTTTTCTGCAAAATACTTTGGATGGTTTTAGGATCAGCTTTGCCTTTCGATATGCGCATAATTTCGCCCATAAAAAATCCGATTAAACCTTTTTTGCCTTTTTGATATTCTTTCACTTTCTCCGGATTTTTTTCTATCACATTCTGAATCCAAGCATCCATTTCGCCGGTGTCGGTTGACTGTATCAAGTTTAAAGTTCCGGCTAAAGTTTTCGGTGAGGCGTTTTCGTTTTCCAAAATAGCCGGCAACAAAGTTTGATACGCCACTGAATTAGAAACTACATTAGTTTCAATTAATTCCAGAAATTCTTTGAGTTGTACATTTGAAAAGGACACTTCGCTTAATTCAATATTTTTTTCTTTTACCATCGGCAACAATTTATTAATTAATAAATTAGCCGTCGGTTTATAAAATCGTTTATCAATATCAGCGGTTTTTTCTAAATAAAAATTATATACGCCATAGTCATCGGCGATGATTTGCGCATCGTTGGCACTCAATCCGAATTTATTATTCAATATTTCACGTGCTTGCCAAGGTGTTTCGTTCAGCGTATTTTTTATTTCCAATAACCATGAGTCCGAAATAATAACAGGCGGTAAATCCGGATCCGGAAAATACCGATAATCGTGTGCATTTTCTTTACTCCGCAGTGGCGTTGTAATACCCGTTACCGGATCGAAATTTAAAGTAGATTGCACCACTTGCCCGCCACTTTCAATCAGTTTTATTTGTCTGTTTGATTCATATTCAACAGCACGACGCGCAAAACGCATTGAGTTCACGTTTTTTACTTCGCACCGCGTATTCAAAATACCTGTTCCGACAGGACGTACGGACACATTCACATCGCACCGCATCGAACCTTCTTCCATATTACCGTCGGAAATATTGAGCCAACGCACCAATTGTCGCATGGCAGACATACACGCATCTACTTCTTCACCCGATCGCAAATCCGGTTCCGTCACGATTTCTAAAAGTGGTGTGCCGGCGCGATTCAAATCAATAAAAGATTTTGTCGGGTCTTGGTCGTGCAAACTTTTTCCGGCATCTTCTTCACAGTGCAAGTGGTGAAAGCGAATAATTTTTTCCATACCGTCCGCCAATCGAATCGGAATGGAACCGCCAATGCAAATCGGCAATTTATCTTGCGTAATTTGATAACCTTTCGGCAAATCGGCATAGAAATAATTTTTTCTGTCAAAGGTATTTCTTTGATTGATTTTACAACCCAAAGCTAAACCCAATTTCACGGCAGATTGTATTTGCGCTTTGTTCGTGCGCGGTAAAGTTCCGGGGTGTGCGAGCGAAATAACGGAAGTATGCGTATTCGGCGCACCGCCAAAAGCAACTGCGTCAGAGCAAAACGCTTTTGAGCGAGTATTAAGTTGCACGTGAATTTCTAAACCGATGATTGTTTCGTATTGCATGGATTTTGTGTTAATTTTCGCAAAAATACATCCGAAAATAACTATTTTGATATTTTTTTAAAGCAACCTGTATCATATCTCTACATAATTATTCGTTCTAAAATACCAAATATATAGTGTATTACCATATCAGCACAAAAGTAAAATAAGAAAATTCCTATTTTACTTTTCAGTGCTGCTTATTAAACCACACAAAAAACAATTTAGAAAGGTTGCAATATAAAATAAAAATAAAATCTGTAACTTTGTATCTGAAATATCGTAACCGATTAAATAAACTACCTACTAATGGACAATAGACGATGGACGATAGACAATGGACGATGGACTTTAAAAATTCATCGTCTATCGTCCTTCATCCATTGTCCATCGTGTATTGCCCTTTTTTTTTCATTTTTCATTATTCATTACTCCTTCGCCGATACCGCATCGCAAATGATTCGGACAAAAAAAGTGGGTGTGAACGTTAGTCCGATACGTATGTATGCCGATTCGGTTTATACAAAATCAACGGAAAATACTTTTCAAGAAGGCGAATTATTTGAAATCATTGGCGAAACAGTGCGCGAACATTACGATAATACACAAAATCAAACTTTTAAATGGTATAAAATTCGCACCGGCGCGGGAAAAATCGGCTGGGTTTTCGGTGATAATTTGGCAGTTGTAATGCAAGAAGCGGCGATAGATATTCCGCTGCGAAAATTTCACAAACAAGTAGCACATTTCGATAATGGTTTTGAAAATTCGATTATTTGGATTGCCTCAACAAACGGACACGACGATAAATTTAAAGATAAAAGTTTTTTGAATCCGCCTTACCGCGAGTATTATTTTGTTATCACGAATGAGCGTGGCAAAAGTGTTTTTATTAATTACGCTAACGTGAGTGAAAGCGGCAAAAAAGATATTCGCAGTTTGCGTTTGGCAGATGTGAATGACAATAAAATTGATGAAATTATTTTAGAAACGACCAATAACGTCGCCGGAAAAAATAAAAATGAACGCAATATAGAAATTTACGGTTTCAAAGCCGGTGTCCTTTCCAAAATTTTTGAAGAACGCTTAACGCTTGATTGGGAAACAGATGTGCCGTCACCGGCGTTGGCAAAATTTGTTGAAATAGAAAATAATACAATTCGCGTCGCTTACATGGATTATCTGCCGTGCGAAAAATTTTCTTTAGATACTAAAACCGATAATCGCTCACGAACAGGTGAACGCTGCATGGAATACGTAACCTATAGTCTCGGTTGGGATAAAAATACACGCACTTTCAAACCTTTATACAAAGAAAGTCGCACGTTTGCAACAGCTTGCGTGACTCAAAATTTGAATTTACGCACTACTCCGGCTTTTAATGCGGCTGTTATTCGCCCGATAAGTATGAGTGACAGGTTGCAAATTATAAAACACAGTGAAAATATAATCAACGACAAAGGACAAAAGCGTGTAGTGAATTGGTTTTACGTCCGCACCGCCGGCGTTTACGGCTATATACCTG
>JAYTNA010000698.1:0-4267 GCA_043748865.1 Saprospiraceae bacterium | reverse complement strand
TCAATTGGTGAAAGCGGATGCCGTAACGGGAACACTTGCACTCAATTATACCGAACTGATTCCGGTTTTGGTTCAAGCAATTAAAGAACAGCAAGTAATGATTGACGCATTGCAAAAAGATAATGCGGCAATCAAAAAGAAACTCGGCTTGTAAGAAAGAATAGATTTCGAAATTCTCGGCTTCTCGCAAGAGAAGCTGCGAATTTCGAATAAAAAAATATTTTTACTTTATTAAAAAATAAAATAACGATGAAAATTAAAGCTATAGTTTCTTTTTTATTTCTGTTCAGTGCCGTTATCTGTACCGCTCAAATCAAAAAAACGGAATTTGAATTTACGCTTTACGGCGAAGATGCTAAAGGGCATAGAGATAGTGTCATTATTGGTTTTCATCATGATGTCGATAGTTTGGCTAATAGTCCTTATGCGCCTTATATTGACACAACGTTTGGCGATAAAAACATTGCCGGCAGAAAATTTGACAGTATTTTTGAGATGAGAGTGCATAAATTCCCTTATCTGAATGCTCATTCTACTAACACATTCGAGATTTTAAATACTTACGGCGTTTCAAAGCGCGTAACTTTAGGATATAAAAATCGGCATCAACCCGATTGTGTTCCTTATGGAGTTAGCGGTAACGGTTTTTTGCTGATGAAAGTCAAATATCCACCTGTGAAATTATCTTGGGATAAAAATAAGTTTGAACAATCAAGTGCAAACTATTGTGTAGGACTCAGTTATCTTTTATATAGTGAATACCTTATTCAAGAAGGCACACCGGATAAAGCACCATATACTGTTTTTATGAGTAAAATCTCAGAGATAATTGATTCTTTAAAAGATCTAAGTTTTCCGATAACTCTGAATCATATACCTCTACGATATCCTGACGGAAGCATTGATAGCTTGCAATCTAATTACATATTTCAGTTTGTAAATAGCAACTATAAATTTATTTCTGCAACAGAAAGTATTATAAAAGTAGTTACTAAAATCTATCCTAATCCGTGCAAAGGACAGCTCAATCTCTTTATGCCGGACATCAACGGTAATTTTCTTAAAGTGAACATAATTAATATAAACGGCGAAATTATGCAAGTGAGTTCTATTTATCTTAATGACATTATTTCTTTGAATACTTCAAATTTGAATGCCGGTCATTATATAGTTGATGTTGTAACGCGAGATAATATACATTACATCGGAAAATTTGATAAAATCGAATGAGCCAAACATTTAAAATTTTCCGATACTGCTCAATTTTTAAAAATTAGATAGCTTTTCAATCAATTTTTCACCATTCAATAATAAACGTAATGAAAAAAATATTGCACCTCTTTTATTCTTTTGGTTTTTTTTATACACAAATAGGTATGGCTCAAACAGATTCATTCACTTACAAAATGAACAGTTGGATAGTAAGTTCTCAATTTTTTGAAGGTTCTGGAGTACCCCCGATAACAACATGCGATTATCAATTCATAGCAGACACATTGGTCGGGAAAAAAAATTATCAAAAGTTGAGCTATAAATCTACGTCCTGTAATAATTTCATTTTTGTGGGTACTGCCTTGATAAGAAGTGAAGGCAGGAATAAAATTTATGCACTTACACCAGATTGTAGGTTAGACTTACCGTTTTGTTCAGCAAAACGTGAGGTGTTGCTATATGATTTTTCTCTGAATAAAGGTGATAGTATTATAAATTATTTACAAAGTAAGAAGATTGGAAATGGAGATACCTCAACTCGAAAGATAGTATCTCGAATCATTAATGTAGATACCGTTTTGATATACGGTAAACTGAGAAAAAGATTAGCTGTTAATTATTCTGACTCAAATCGCATAACCGGAAATGATTATTGGATAGAAGGTATTGGAAGTACGCGTCATCCGCTATCTCCACTTATTACTGAGACAGCTATTTGTTTTGAGTTTTCTATTAGGCTATCATGTTTTAAAGGCATAAGCATTTCCGGATCAAATTGTTTGAGTGCGGTGGAGGATAATTTTTTGGTTTCAAAAATTACCCTATATCCAAACCCTGCAAACGATTTGTTGCGCGTAACTTTTGCTACAAATGCAGACATTTTGAAAAAAATTTTGATAACCGATGTTTCAGGTCGGTTGTTAAAAAATATAACGGTGCAGGCTGATGAATTAACGATTGACATAAAAGATTTATCTGCGGGCTTTTATTTCTTACGGGTACAAACAGAAAACGGAACAAGCATTAAAAAATTTCTGGTTAGCAGGTAATCTAATTTTTTAGATTTACTTATTCCGGAAATCGGAGAAGATAGAATTGTTGAAAAATTTGTCGTTCAAAAATAATTTTTTATTTTCCATACTTCACAACTTTAAAAAAAAGCGCGTACAATTAAAAATTTTGTACGCGCTTTTTTTGATGTAATATTTGATTTGTCAAATTAAACAGCAAAACCTGTGCATAAATGGTTTATTTTGTCGGTAATTTGCTGTCAATTTATTTGAGCGAATTACTTAGAAGGAATTGCTTCGTAATTTTTAAACGAACTGTTGGATAACGAAACTAGTAAAAATAAGATCGCCAATTTTGAGTGATAGTTCCATATTTTTTTTCATTTTTCATTACCCATGTTACATTTTCGGTTCGACGAAAAAATCCGGACCTAAATCTGAATCTTTTGTACCCGGAACTGCGGCATACGCACTTAAATCTGTAATGCCTTCTGCTGCCAATACTTCATCATCCACGAAGAAATTACCGGTACAGATTTTATGGTCGCGATTGAAAATAAAACAGGCGGCATCGGCTATAATATCCGGTGTGCGACTGATCCTCATAACAGCATCACCGCCCAATAAGTTTTGTACGGCTGCCGTCGCAATTACAGTTCGAGGCCACAATGCATTAAAAGCAACCTTGCCTTCAAACTCTGCCGCCATACCCAATACGCACATACTCATTCCAAATTTTGCCATCGTATAAGCGACATGATTTTTAAACCATTTTGCATCCATACCTAACGGTGGCGACAAGTTTAAAACATGCGGATTTTCAGCTTTCAATAAATATGGTAAACACTCTTTAGATACCAAAAATGTACCGCGTGTATTGATGCTGTGCATCAAATCATAACGTTTCATATCAGTGTGCAGCGTCGGCGTGAGCGAAATGGCAGAGGCATTGTTTACCAAAATATCTATGCCGCCAAACGTTTCAACAGCTTGCGCAACGGCAGCTTTAACTTGGTCTTCAAAACGAATATCGCAAATAATCGCTAAGGCTTTGCCGCCGGCAGCTTCAATTTCTTTTGCCGCAGAATAAACGGTACCGGGCAATTTTGGATTTTCTTCCGCCGTTTTCGCTACAATAACAATATTGGCACCTTCACGCGCCAATCTTTTTCCAATTGCTAAACCGATACCGCGACTTGCACCGGTGATGAAAACTGTTTTGTTTTTAAAAGACATGTTGATTTACATTTTAGGTTGATGAGTACTTACTTTATTTCAATGCGCCAAATTTTCCTACGAAACACAAAGTTCCTATTTCGCGTATTAAATTGAGTGTATAAATACTTTTATTTTGTAAAAAAATAAAAAATTATACTTTTATAAAAAAAATTATCAATTTTGTAAAAAAAAATTATTTAATTTTGCTATGAAACATATAAAGTAACAATTCAAGTTCTTACCGAAATAATTCTCGGGAGTCGGAATAAAAAGAAGATGGATAGTTTCTATATAGACAATAACATCGCCGAATGTATTTACGTTTAATAAAAATTTTTTTGTACCAACCCAATATAATATGAATTGCGGAATATTTAGAAAACCTTTACCATTATGAGAAAAATACAATTTACAACGTACTTATTTATCGGCAACAATATGTCAGCCGTGGTTTTGTGTATCATTTTTTTTAATTTTTTTATGGCTGTCCGGCTTTTCGGTCAAGATTGTAACGGCATATTACTCGACAATCGTATATCCGGTAATACCCATTTTTTGCGGTCGGCAAATTTAACTGTGATTTTGCGCGGCGATTACTCTTATACTATTGAATTTTTAAATAACGAAAAAGGCATTCAAGCGCGTGTAACTTCTAAAAATGGTGTCGAAATTAATCAAAATGATGAAATTATTTTTGTTGATGCCAATAACATACGCAAATCGTACAGGTTTGTTGAAAATGAAGAAGTTGTAAGTCCGCGTGTATATCAAAACATACTGCAAATGGATATTGCAGCGATGCAGTGGTTGTCTGAAAATGTAACTGC
>JAYTNA010000697.1:0-2465 GCA_043748865.1 Saprospiraceae bacterium | reverse complement strand
GAATACGCGCCGGGATCTACTTTTAAAGCAATGATGGCGGTGATTGCTTTAAACATGGGTGTTTGGGATAAAGATAGAGGTGTAGAATGTAATCAAGGTTATTATTATAACGGCAGACGCTTGACTAAATGTCACGCACACAATTACGCTTACAATTTAGAATCGGGTGTTGAACATTCTTGTAATGCCTATTTCTGTACGCTTTATCGTGCTATGATTGATCGTTTCGGTGTGCGTTCAGCCCGCGAAGGTTTGGATTCTTTGAATGATTTTATTTATCGTTTCGGCATGGGTAATCCGTTGGGGATTGATTTTCCGGCTGAAAAAGACGGTAACATTCCGACATCGAAACATTATGACAAGGTTTATAAAAAAGATAAATTTTGGTATTCTACCGCCATCATTTCAAACGGTATCGGACAAGGTGAAAATCAATTAACGACGATGCAAATGGCAAATTTGTCAGCCATTTTTGCTAATCGCGGGTGGTTCATGACACCGCATCTTATTCGCGGAGCAAAAGAGACAACCGATTCTACCTCACCGCTTAAACAACTTTACGGACGTTTCTCTGTCAAACATTCGACCGCGATTGATCCGACTTATTTTGAACCGGTCGTGCGGGGCATGCGTCGAGTTATTGCATCAGGTACAGGCAGCAATGCTAACGTCGAAGGCTTGAGCGTTTGCGGTAAAACCGGAACTGTTCAGAATCCGCACGGTGAAGACTCGTCTGTGTTTATTGGTTTCGCGCCCGAAGACGACCCAAAAATAGCTGTTGCGGTTTATGTAGAAAATGGCGGCTGGGGAAATGAATTTGCAGCACCAATCACCGGATTAATGATTGAACAATTTTTGAAAGGTGCAATTCCGGTCCACCGAGAAGCACTCGTTGAGCGTGTAAAAAATGCACATTTAGAAAATACAGCGAGTAAAGGTTTGAAAGTGGTACATTAGATTAGTCGGTTAGTCAGTTCGTCGGTTAGTCGGTTAGTCTTTTGGCAAGAAAGAAAATTTTGTTTTGTTTCTTTAATTAAATAATATATTATAATTGGATGCTTTAAGGATATGAAGTCTTGGCGTAAAGGTCAAGAATTAGCTGTTTTTATTTATAAAAACTTCGGAACTTTAAAGGATTTTAGCTTTAAAGATCAAATTTGCAGAGCTGCTGTTTCGGTTTCGGATAACCAAGCAGAAGGATTCGATAGAGGTAGCGATAAAGAATTTTTACGTTTTTTATTTATAACAAGAGGTTCTAACAGTGAAGTGAAATCAATGCTTTTTTTAGAAAAAAATTTAGAATATATCAATGAACATAAATTTGAGGAAGATATCAGTCTTTCTGAAAAAACAGGTAAACTTATAAATGGTTTTATCAGTTATCTAATGAAATCAATTCAAAATAATAATCAAAAACTAACAATGGACTAACTGACTAACTGACTAACCGACTAACTGACTAAAAATATGTTTAACTTCATCATCATCGGTGCCGGCTCTGCCGGTTGTGTTTTGGCGTATCGTTTGTCCGAGAATCCGGCGAACAGCGTACTGCTTATTGAAGCGGGCGGAAAAGATAAAAAATTGGAAATTCATATTCCTGCAGCTTATGGCAAACTTAATTACAGCAAAGTAGATTGGGGATACTATACCGAACCGCAAACTTTCGTGGACAATAGAAAAATGTATCAGCCGCGCGGAAAAACTTTAGGTGGTTCAAGTTCAACGAATGCGATGGCATATATACGCGGACATCGCAATGATTACGACCGTTGGGAAACACTCGGCGCAAAAGATTGGAGTTATGCCGATGTGCTGCCGTTTTTTAAAAAATCGGAACACAACGAACAAATTCACAATGATTATCATGGCACAAACGGTTTATTAAATGTCACTTATGCCAAACATTTTCGCACACCGTTAGCTCAAGCATTTGTAGAAGGTTGCGTGGAAAAAAACATTTCCGAAAATCAAGATTGCAACGGCGCGGAACAATTCGGTGCCGGTTATTTTCAATTCACGATAAAAGACGGTAAACGACACAGCACTGCTCAAGCGTTTTTAGTGCCGGCACTTCAAAGAAAAAATTTGACGGTAATGACAAATACCTTAGTGTCGCGCATCATTATCGAAAAAGATAAAGCTGTCGGTGTAGAAATAAAAACAAAAACTGGCGCAGAAACAATTAAAGCCGATAAAGAAATAATTTTATCTGCCGGTGCTTTTGGTTCGCCGCAAATTTTGATGTTGTCCGGTATTGGATCAAAACAGGATTTAAAACAACACGGTATCGAAGTGAAAAAAGAATTGGAAGGTGTCGGTAACAATTTGCACGATCATATTTTTTACGGTGTGTCATCATTGTCGAGTTGGAAAGGAACTTTGAATGATGTTTTAAAACCGATGAATCAAGTAAAACATCTCATTAATTTTTTTATTAACAAAAAAGGTCCTTTAACAATTTC
>JAYTNA010000696.1:0-3104 GCA_043748865.1 Saprospiraceae bacterium | reverse complement strand
CGAGTGCGATTTTCATAAAAAGAGGAAAGAAGTTAAAATAAAAAATAAACAAGCAGCAAATGTACGATGTTTAAAGAAATTTAAAATAATTTTGAAAGATGAAACAAAAACTGGCAATAAAAATAAAAGGTCAACCGATAGATGATGCAACCCGTTGTACGCACTATCATTCCGATTTAGATATTATCGCGATTAAGTTTAAGTGTTGTGCCGATTACTATCCGTGTTATTTTTGTCACGTAGAAACGGTAAACCACTTGTCGGAAAAGTGGAAAACGGAAGAATTTAATACTTCAGCAGTTTTGTGTGGTGTTTGTAAAAACGAAATGACTATCAACGCTTATTTGGATTGTAATTCAGTTTGTCCGACATGTCAATCCGGATTTAATCCGAAATGCAGTAATCATTATCATTTATATTTTGAAATTTGATGGATATAAGGAATGATAAATAAATAAATTTTATCGTCAGACTTATTCTTTTGTGTTCATAATGCTTATCTCTTGCGTTAAATATTATCCGATATTCGCCTTAAAAGATAAACATTTTGACCAAAAAATAATTAACCCTACCGGCAGAACTTATTTCTTTCTCATTCCTAAATACAAATTTTAAATCGCGTAAAAACTTTTTTCGTCCGGCATCTGTTTTATTTGTAATTTTGCATCGAACAATTAAAAAAGAAAATAACTATGGTATATAATTTGAATCAAGCCATGTATCCGCCGCAATTTACAGACCCGATGGAATATGAGTTAACATCAGTAGGTTTTAAAAGTATTAAAGATCCGAAAGCATTAGAAACTATATTGGAAAAAAAAGAAGGAATAACCCTTGTTGTTGTTAATTCGGTTTGCGGTTGCGGTGCGCGTAATGCGCGTCCGGGTGCAATCATGTCTTTAAACGCGAAAAAATTGCCGGATAATTTAGTCACCGTTTTTGCCGGCGTTGATCATGATTCGGTTGCAAAAGCGCGGGAATACTTTTTACCTTATCCGCCATCATCACCGTGTATTGCTTTATTTCAAAAAGGTCAATTGGTATATTTCCTTGAACGTCGCGATATTTTGGGTTTAGATGCGCACGAAATTGCTCATAACTTGGCAAGTGCTTTTGAAGAATACTGTTAAATAATGGTTAGTTGTTAATGGTTAATTGTTAATGAAAAAAATATTGACAATTAGTCGTTAATCATTAAATAAAAAAGTGTAAAGGATTTATTTTTCTTTACACTTTTTTTTATTCTGATAAAAACAAAATAAAAAATGATAAAATTTTCTTGTAAACATTATAATCGTTTGAGTAAAAATGAATTGTACGATGCCATGCAATTGCGTCAAGAAGTTTTTGTATTAGAGCAGAATTGTCCGTATGTAGATGCAGACGGAAAAGATTTGAGTGCTTGGCATTTATTCGGTAAGAATGATGAAGGGAAACTTGTTGTCTATACGCGCTTGTTACCGAAAGGGGTGAGCTATGAAAATTATGCTTCAATCGGGCGCGTTGTTACGCATCAATTAGTACGCGGAACAGGTGTCGGAAAAATTTTGATGTCGGAAAGTATCAAACGCTTAAAAAAACTTTGTCCGGACGATAAAATTAAAATCGGTGCGCAAGCGCATCTCAAAAAATTTTACGAATCATTTGGTTTTGAACAATCAGGCGAAGTGTATGATGAAGACGGCATACCACATATTCCGATGATATTAAGTAATGAACAATGAACAATCTTGCTACAAATTGATTGTCAATGATTTGTATAAAATAAAACCGGCGTTTATTTTCAATCAACTTCTTAATTAAATATTTTCCGGAAAAATTAACGGGTTTACTACGTTTGTAACACGAACGTACTGTAATTTTGTATCTAAAATACTATATGTGAGTCTTAAAAATTGAGAAACGAATAATTTTTTTAACCTTAATTCGTCATTCTTCGTTTTCCATTCTTTTTAAGGAACGCGAAATGAATAAAATGTCGAAGTAGGCTTAATTATTTTACTGTCAGACTGACTATCTTTTACAGCGAACATCGGTAATATTTAATGCAGAAGATAGGCGATATGATGGCAAAAGAATAAGTATAATTTAGTATTTTATTTATTTCGCGTTCCTAAGCACTAATTTCCAAAAAGATATTTTATGGAAGCAAAATCCCGACTTGATATAAAATTATTAGAAAATTGTACAGATGCTTTACGAGCGGTGGCACATCCATTGCGTCTCGAAATCATCAGAATTTTACATGAACGCGCAGAAATGACTGTTTCAGAAATTTTTGATTACTTAAACATAGAACAAGCGATTGCGTCGCATCATTTGCGCATCATGAAAGATCAAGACATTGTGGATGTACGTCGCGACGGTAAAAATTCCATTTATTACCTCACAAATAAAAAATTTTATGATATTGCAGATATTATCACCACGATTGTAAAATAAAATACAATCGACAATTGATAATGGACTTATTGACAATGGACGGTATAATTATCAGTAAGTCCATTTTCATTAAGTCAATTAACCGTCCATACACTTAAAATGAAAGTAGCAATTCTTGATTTGAATAATAATGTAACGAATCGCGGCATCGGGTACATAAAAAAATTAGTAGAGTCTTACGGTGACGCGCTTTCTTACGATGTGTTTGATGTGCGGCATAAAAACGAAATTCCGAGTTTGGATTATGATATTTATATTTCATCAGGCGGACCTGGAAGCCCTTATGATTACACAGGCGGTTGGGATACTAAATATTTTGAACTGATTGAAAATTTGTATCAATATAATAGGGGTCGGCTAGACGGTTGGTCGGTTAGCCAGTTAGAAAACGTAGTGCCGTCAGCTGTCGGCTATCATCTGCCTGAAAAAGAAAAAAAATCATACCAACGGACTAACCAACCATCCGACCAACCGACTCCACCCAAATTTGTTTTTTTTATTTGTCATTCATTTCAATTAGCTTGTTTGCATTTTAAAATCGGTACGGTTTCTGAACGACTTCATGGACAATCATTCGGCACTTTTCCTTGTTATCGCACACCGGTGGGTGCGCGTGATAAATATTTAAAGTTGCTCGATAACCCATTTTGGATTGCCGATTT
>JAYTNA010000695.1:0-5569 GCA_043748865.1 Saprospiraceae bacterium | reverse complement strand
GCAAATAAATAGGCGCGACACCTTTTGTGAACTGTCCCGGACCTTTTGCCAAAGTTTGGGTGATAGGTTTTTGCACTTTTAATCCGCGTTTGTAAAGTGCTTGCGATTTCGTTATCGTTGGAAGATTTTGTTTCATGAATATCGTTGATGGTTGATGATTGACAGTAGATGGCTAAAATAGATGTGGGACAACGAGAAAATTTTCTCTTTATATTTTCTATTATCCGGTGTCCGATATCTGGCGTCCATTTTTTATTCGGACGCGCAAAATTATATGAATGAGATGATTTTTGTTGTGTTCCTAAAGAATTTAATTATTTTACAGAAATAAAAATAACCTCGTCGAAGCTGAAAGCCCAAACATGGTTAAAACTCAAAAAAATATTTTTTACAATCACTTTTTATTTCTAAAAACCTTGTATATTTGCACCCGCTAAGAAAGAATTAGTTTAATAAGTGAAAAAAAAATTGAAATCGGGGGCGTGGCGGAATTGGTAGACGTATCAGACTTAGGATCTGACGCCGCGAGGCATGGGGGTTCGAGTCCCTCCGCCCTCACTTATTTAATGAATAAAGAACAACGAATAATGAACAATATTGCTTATTATTTATTGTTCATTATTATTTTCTCTCCAAGTAAAATCTCTCCGTTTGTCAATCAACCATTGACAGTTAATAATTTACAATTAATATGGCACATATAACGCGCAACGAACTGGATGCACAACACATCAGATTGGATATTACGCTCGCCCCTGAAGACTACATCGGCCGTTTTGAAAAAGAAATTAAATCTTTATCGCGCAACGCACAAGTAAAAGGATTTCGTCCGGGAAAAACGCCGACCGCAATGATAAAAAGAATGTATGGTAATAATGTTTTGATGGATACGGTGCAAGATATTCTTTTGAAAGAACTTAACGCGTATTTAGACGATACAAAACCTGATATACTCGGACATCCGGTTTTATCCGAAAAACAACCGGATAATAAAATGAGTTTGACGCACCCGACGGATATTACATTCAGTTATGAAATCGGTATGCGTCCGGAAATAAAGTTTGATGATATTGAACTCGAGCGTTTTGAGAGATACCAAATTGAAGTGCCGGACAGTCAAGTTGATGAAGTTGTAGAGCGCATTAGAGGCTCTTATAAAATAAACGTTGATATCGAAGAAGGCACCATTGAAGACGGAGATTCTTTCAAAGTTGATTTTAAAGAATTAGCCGGTATATTTTCCGGTGAAACGACGCTTTCTCTTAAATTTATAAAAGAGGACTTGCACCCGTCTTTCGTCGGTTTAAAAACAGGAGAGTCTGTAACAGTAGATATTTTCGATTTAGAAAAAAAATCTGACGATAAAACTGTACGTAAGTATATTTTAGGCTTAGATGATTCGGACGACCGTTTTATAAGTAATATGTTTCAGTTAACGATTAAAACAATTGTGCGGAGTATGCCTGGACCGGTTGGTGAAGACATGTTTAATAGCGTTTTTCCGGACAAAAATATCACTGATGAGTTGACATTCAGAAAAACCTTGCGCACCGAACTCGCTAAAAATGAAGACTTAGCCGTTAATCGTTTATTGACAAATAACATTATTGATAAATTGAAAGATAATGTGACGCTGCCTGATAATTTTATGAAACTGTGGTTGGTATCGCAAGATAATAATCCGGCACAAGCAAAATTGGGCATTGAGGCGCAGTATCCAATGATGGCTGAAATGATGAGACGCGAAATTATTACAAATAACATTGTGAGTCATTTCAAATTGAATATCACTGAACCGGAAATTATCGCATTTATTGATCGCTATTATGGTGTTCAATACGGTATGCAATCGCTCGGTCCGGAATTGGCGCAAATGATTTACGAGAAAATGAAAAAAGAAGACAGTGCTGAACTGCGCGGATATACACAAACATTAGCGGAAGTAAAAATAGGTAATTATTTTTATGAGAAAGGTTTAACAAACCCTGTTTCAATAAGTGCGGAAGAATTAGACAAAAAATGGAAAAAATTTGTTGGCAGAGAAGAAGCCATGGAATTTTTGGCAAAAGAACATGATCACGAAAATCATAATCACGACCACGATCATAATCCGCACCATCTTTTTGAAGACGTGCATGAAACACCAATTGAGGTGATTGAATAGTGTGAGTTGTGAGATATTAGCTGTGAGATACGAGCATTTTTTATTATTCGCAGCTCAAAGCTCAAAGTTCAAAGCTCATTACTTTCAACTTTTACAATATTCAAACGTTTATATCGTCATAGTCAGTAATCAAGCGTTTTACTTAAAGAAATTTAAAGCGCAACAAATTTCAAATTTTAAATTTAAGGTTTACTATGATTCCAAATAATGAGTTTAAAAAATATGCTGTTAAACATCACGGCATGAGTTCCATGCACCTCGAAAAATTCATGGAAAAAAGTGTAACAGGTATTTCTGTTCCTAATATTACCGGTTTTACGCCGACGGTTATTGAAGAACGTCAATTGAATGTATCAGCTATAGATGTTTTTAGTCGTTTAATGATGGACCGCATTATTTTCATGGGCGTTCCTGTCAATGATTATGTAGCCAACGTTATTCAAGCGCAATTACTTTTCTTAGAAAGTACTGACCCGAAACGCGATGTACAAATGTTCATTAATAGTCCCGGCGGTTCAGTGATTGATGGTTTGGGCATCTATGATACCATGCAATATGTTTCGCCAGACGTAGCTACAATTTGTACCGGTTTGGCGGCATCGATGGGTGCAGTCTTAATGGCAGCAGGACAAAAAGGGAAAAGAAGTTGCTTAACTCACAGTCATATCATGATTCACCAACCAAGCGGTGGTGCTTCGGGGCAAGTATCGGATATTGAAATAAATTATCGCTTAATTAAGCGGATGCAAAAAAATCTTTACGAAATTTTAGCAGAACATACCGGTCGCAGTTACGCCGAAATAGAAGCGGACAGTAACCGTGACAATTGGATGTCCGGCGAGGAAGCAAAAGCCTACGGTTTGATTGATGAAGTTTTGACCAAGAAAAAAGCATAATTTGTGGTTTCGGTTATCGGTTATTTAACGTCCATATAATCTGATTAATAAAATAAATAACAATAAAACTATTAAAAACCTTGAAAGTTACATTATTTTGTACTTTTCAAGGTTTTTTAATGACCGATAACCGATAACCAATAACCAATAACCATATTTATGAGTACTAAAAAAGGAATAACAAAAGTTTGCAATTTTTGCGGCAGCAGTGAAAGCGACGTTCAAATGATGATTCAAGGACGCGACGCACAAATTTGCGATAACTGTATCCAACAGGCTTATGATATTATCAGCCAAGAATTGGATTTGGATACGGTGAACAGTAAAAAAAATAAAAAAGCGGGTATTTTACCAAAATTCGATAAAACACCGGTGCAAATAAAACATCATTTAGATAATTATGTTATCGGGCAAGATGATGCAAAAAAAATATTAGCCGTTGCCGTTTATAATCACTACAAACGTCTGCAATTGCATGGAAAAAAAGATGAAGTGGAGATTGAAAAATCGAATATTGTTTTGGTTGGTCGCACAGGCACAGGAAAAACTTTATTGGCGCGTACAATTGCGCGTTTGCTAAATGTACCTTTTGCGATTGTTGATGCAACCGTTTTTACGGAAGCGGGTTATGTCGGCGAAGATTTGGAAAGTATGTTAACGCGATTGTTGCAAGTGTGCGAATACGACGTCGAGCAAGCAGAACGAGGTATTGTATATATTGATGAGATTGATAAAATTGCGCGGAAACAGGATAACCCAAGTATCACACGCGATGTATCCGGAGAAGGTGTGCAACAGGGTTTATTGAAAATGTTGGAAGGTGCAGAAGTTTTAGTGCCGCCGCAAGGTGGCAGAAAACATCCTGATCAGAAAATGGTGAAAATAAACACACAAAACATTTTATTTATCTGCGGCGGTGCTTTCGACGGTAT
Source organism: Saprospiraceae bacterium (assembly GCA_043748865.1). Classification (GTDB taxonomy): domain Bacteria; phylum Bacteroidota; class Bacteroidia; order Chitinophagales; family Saprospiraceae; genus JAAFJT01. The sequence goes on along the minus strand of JAYTNA010000695.1, from coordinate 1,577 downwards.
AGAAAAACTAATTGCCCGTCGTTTGAACACGCAAGTGATTGGATTTAATGCTGATTTAAAAGAAAAAGTGGATCGCGATAATTTATTATCTTACATTATTCCTCAAGATTTACGCAGTTTCGGATTAATTCCCGAACTCGTCGGGCGTATGCCGGTACTCACGTATCTCGAACCTTTGGATTTGGAAGCGTTAGTAAATATTCTGACGAAACCGAAAAATGCCATTCTCAAACAGTATCAAAAACTTTTTGAGATGGAAGGCGTTAAGCTTACTTTTTCAGATGAAGCAGTTCAATTTATTGCCGGTATGGCTTTAGAATATAATTTGGGTGCGCGCGGTTTGCGCGCAATTTGTGAAGCGATTATGACGGATCTAATGTTCGAAATGCCTTCACAAAAAAACGTTTCTTCGTTTGAACTCACGCTTGATTATGCTGAACGTCATGTGAAGAAATCTATGTTCAAAAAATTGAAAGTAGCTTAGAAGTTAACTTTGTAAATATTGAAAATTTTTATTTTGAGCATATGTAGTGAATTAATAGAATTTTACTTGATAAAAAACTCGTACAGAATATATTTTTTGTACGAGTTTTTTATATACGCGGAGTTGCGTATATTTGTGAGTTAGCAAGAAATAATCAATTATCAATCTGATAAAGACGTAAAATGTTATCAAAGTTAATACTCCTGAATTCAGCTAAATTCTCCAAAGCTATTTTAGATTTTGATAAAGATTTGAAAACAGTCCAGTTAGTAGGTGGCAATCGTTTTGGTAAAACATCTCTTTTGAACTCACTAAATTTTTTATTTGTCTCAGATTCACGACAATTAGCAAATCTATTTGGTGATCATACACTGCAACAAACTTTGAATTATTACTTTCCAACTGACAGCAAAAGTTTCATTCTGTATGAGATGTACAAAAATAGATTTTTTACAATTATTGCTAAAACAGATAACGGTAAAATCTCTTACTATAAGTACGACAAGGCATACGAGGATAAACATTTTTTTGATGAAAATAATAAACTACGTACTTTTAAAGAAATACAAGTATATTTTTTAACAACAGGGATTGTTTTAGAGGGGATTGGAAGTGGACAAGACTATTTAAACTTTGCCTATAAGCGGGAAAAGGTTAATAATTGTGTTGTTTGGTTAGAAAAAACAGTAAAGTTCAATGGATCCAATAACGCTTTTACAGAAATGTATAAATGCTTGGTTAAACCTAAATTAATAAACAATGATACTCTGAAAGAAGCATTGATTGCTGCTGACAATAAAAATGAAAAGTATGATTTGGAATTTTCGAAAAGCAAAGAGGGTGATTTGCTTTCTTTGCAAAGGCACTTAGGTGATGTAAATAGAATAAAAGCAATAAAAGATGAATTCCTGTTATTCAAGAAGATAGTAGATGATTATAATTCTAAACAAAATATTATATCCGAACTTTTCGGGGTGTTTTCAAATTTATATGAGAATGAAATTTCACAGATAGAATTCAGACTAAAAGATTGTTTTATACAAATACAAATCTTGGAAAATAATCTCAAAAATACATTAAGGCCACAGGAAAA
>JAYTNA010000694.1:0-2322 GCA_043748865.1 Saprospiraceae bacterium | reverse complement strand
TCGTGTTCGGTTAGGAATTCGACAACGAAATCGGGTACGGCTTCTATAAAATTTTCAATCGTATTTTCTTTTTTGTAAGTACGCAACCATGCAATAGTCGGCTGTCGCACCGCACCGGTTTTGAATACGAAACAAGTATTTCTTTCCGCCACAAAACCTGTATCGTTTTCTTTGCTCCAATCCAATACTTCATGATGTAATTGTAAACGCAATTTTTTTATCGCAGGTTTATAATCATCGCGTTTCAACGTGATACTGCCGTTCGGATTTAATTCGCAAATTAAATCAGGATTCAGTTGTGTGAAATTTAAAAAATCTGGCGGTGTCAGACGGGTGATGGTATTAAATGTTATCATTTTTGTAACGGTTGTTTAGGCACGTTTGCGACGCATAATCATTAATTTTCAAAGAATTAACAGCTTCAATTAATGCCCTAAATCAAAATTTTTAATAAAAATAATTTTTTTTATGAAAAAATTAAATTTCTTATCAAGAAGAAAAAGTTTATAAAAATTCATCTTCCAGACACTTCTAATTTATAATAGGTTATTCATCAACTTAGCGAAAAATAAACTCACGCAAAGACGCAAAGATGCAAAGTTATCTTTGCCTGTCTCGACGTTTCAATACACTGCATACAGTGTAAAAAAAAGCAAAAGAATGACCCAAATACAAATTTACTGTCTCTCTTTTATTCGACAAAATATTAACGGAAACACTAACAATTTATCTCAACTTACGCTTCCAATTTCCTATGATCACTACAATTAAATTTTCGCCGTATGAATTGAAATTGCGTCATCCTTTTAAAATTGCAACTTATACGCGCAATTTCACGCCAATTATGTTGGTGACTGTTAACCATAACGGTTTTATAGGTTACGGAGAAGCCTCCATGCCACAATATTTAGGCGAAACAACTGAAACTTCCGCCGCATTTTTAAAAAAAGTATTTGAAAGCGGTATTTTAAATCGTTTAGAAATAACAGCCGAAACAAATAATATTAATAGTATTTTAGAAGAAACAGATCATTTAGAATCAAAACATACGCCCGCAAAAGCGGCATTAGATATTGCACTACACGATTTAGTCGGAAAAATTCAGCAAAAACCCGTTTGGAAAATCGTTGGCTCAAAACCCGATAAAATGCCGTTGACTTCTTTTACCATTGGTATTGATACGCCGGAGGTTATCAGAAAAAAAGTATTGGAAGCAGAAAAATTTGCGCTTTTAAAAATAAAATTGGGTTCCGATAACGATAAAGAAATCATCAACACTATTCGCAGCGTCACCGACAAACCTTTGTACATTGATGCCAATCAAGGGTGGAAAGATAAATTTTACGCCGCCGATATGGTCGAATGGCTACAAGAACGCGGTGCCGTTATGATTGAACAACCGATGCCGAAAAAAGATTTAGACGGCAATGCTTATGTTACACAACATACAACTTTACCGATTATCGCCGACGAATCTTGCCAACGTTTGACAGATGAACGCCACATAACGGGTGCATTTGACGGTATCAACATTAAATTGATGAAATGCACCGGCTTGCGCGAAGCACAAAAAATGTTGAAATTGGCGCGGAAAAATAATTTAAAAGTGATGATGGGTTGCATGTCTGAAACTTCGTGTGGTATTTTAGCCGCAGCAAGTCTCGCACCGCAATGCGATTTTGTAGATTTAGACAGTACTTTTATGGTCACTAATAATCCGTTCAAAGATCTGGTTTTGGAAAATGGTAGAATTGTTTTATCAAATGATTTCGGATTGGGGTTGCAGTTGAAATAATGAATCATAAATAATAAATGAAAGAAGAGATCAACCCATGAACGTAGATTATCAAAAATTTTCGGAAGCAGACCTGAATAAATTGCAACAAGCACATGAAAAACTTAAACGTGATCAAAAGCGATCGATTTTTTTCTTTGTCGTGTTTAGTCTAATTGCTTTATTTTATATTTATTTACAGCCCAGAGAATTTACACGCAATGAATTAATTATTTTATTCTCCGTTTTGTTTATTGCCTGTTACTTATTCATTCAGTTGAAAATTAATGGTGATAAAAATTGTGAATTGATTGAGAAAGATTTGCAAGAAAAAAACAAAGTGTGTTTCAAGCTAAAAGTCAGAAATAAATCATTTTCTTCGGACAAAGTATATTTTGATAAACCGGATGCCGGTTCAAAGTTTTTTGCTTACGAATATGTCGGAGGTTTGAGTGTAGATAGAATTAACGCCATAAAAATTGGTAATTTGTTTGATGTAAGTAGGTGATTGTAAATATTCGCTACTTTTTTGTATCATTGCGAATGCG
>JAYTNA010000693.1:0-5074 GCA_043748865.1 Saprospiraceae bacterium | reverse complement strand
GTTTCCTGTTTTTATTTGGTATTGTATGCCTGTCGTGATGTGGTCATATCCTTATTTTATTCTTGACAATGTGATGGGTATGTTTTCATTGGGGGCTTCTTTGTTTATCATAGAAGTTTTAAACAATGAAAAAAACAAAAAGAAACAAAAAATATTATTCCTTGTTCGTTGTTCATTATTCATTGCTTTACTGCATTTAGCATTTCTCACAAAAGGTCCGGTGGGTTTATATCCTTTAGCGATTCCTTTTTTATACGCTTGCGTTTATCCCGAAAATTTATCTATTAAACACGGTTTTTCGCGCTCGGCTTTTTTATTTTTGATAGTAGTTGCAAGTTTAGGACTTTGGTATTTTTATGCACCGGCGCGTTTGTTTTGGCAAAATTATTTTCACACACAAATTTTGAGCAGTCTTTCACAAAACGAACACTCGGAAACTTATTCTTGGAAAGATTATACTTTGGTGTTGCAAAATCTAGGTGTATCAGCTTTGCCGGGAATTATAGTCGCGTTTTTGCTTTGGTGTTTTTCAAAATTGAAAAATGCCGCGTTTAATATTTCACCGAAAAATAAAAAAAAATCGCTTTTCTATTTTTTAATTGTCCTGAGCGGTTCTTTGCCGATGTTAGTGAGTCATAAAACGAGTTGGCATTATTTAATTCCATGCTTACCTTTTTTGGCGATGAGTTTTGCCGCTTATTTTGAAAATACTATTTCAGATTGGTTAGAAAAATACGCGCTCCCCAAAGAAAAATCGAAAAATGTGAATCGCTTTTTATGGGTGTTTAATATCGGCGTAGTTATTTATTGTTTATCACTTATCGGCACTGCCGCACGCGAAAAAGAACTCGTCAACGACTTAAAAATTTTCAAACAAATTATTCCGCGACATACTTATATCGGCGTACCGCACGATTTGATGAACGATTTCACCTACCACGCCTACTTTGAACGTTACGGCGATTGGGTTTTACAATCCCCAAATGATTCTATAAAATTTTGTTTAACATTAAAAAATGAAAACCTTTCCGATAGAACATTTCAAAAGCATTTTTCAAAACAACTACTCCCCTATTTAAAATTGTTTGATATTTATGTGAGGCGTTAATAATTATTCGCCAAATATTGCGGTGATGTGTTTTGTATGTTAACAAAAACCCAATTGTCTTTTATAAATGAAAACATTAAATTAATTTTACCGTAATAATTCCTAACATACACCCTGATTGCAAAAATGATTTTCCTTTCCGGTTTGCTTCTTTTGAGAATCCTTTCTTTTAAATATTTTTTTACGTCATTTTTTATTTAAACCAAAAATAACAATGCCAAAAGTAGTTTTATATTATCATCCTTCGAGAGAGCTAAATGCATTCAACAATGTCAAGGTCTATCACGATAGTTTTAAAAATGATAACCAAGATCCATATTTGTGGAACGACCAGTTTTTGCACAGTTTTTGCCATATTACGCAATCAAGTAACGATATTGAACAGATTAATTTTTGGGTTTCATCGGATGAAACTCGAAAAAAAATGAATAAACTTTATTGTGATTTGGTATTTGTTATTTCTGAAAAGCATTTTTGGAATCATAAAAATTCTATTGATAGAAATGAACACTTTATTGATAATGACTATTGTTATGATGAACATTATAACAAATTTGGTTGTCATCTCTTTAAAAGAAAGAAAAGATATTCGCTAAAAGCCGACCCTATTAAAAGTTTTCAGCCACAAGATAATGATAGAAATTTAATGGATATTCTTCCATTTCTCAATTCTTTAGGTATATTAACTGAAACCTTGCAAGAGGGAATGAAAGCAGGTTTTAATTCCAAACCTTATAAATTAAATGATAATGTTACTTCTGAGTTATACAAATACTTGGATCAATCACAAATAAAATTGATTGGAAGAGATTTAAAAAAATTAAGATTTGAGTAATATCAAGAAATCAATTCAAGTTCATTACATAAAAAAAGCGACTTCCCACTGGAAGTCGCTTTTTTTATGTAAAATGTAAAAGAGCATTAAGCAACTGTATAATTCAAATGTGAGCGCACGTAAGGCGGCTGAAAACCTAAAACAATATCGTTCTTTTCGACACCCATTTCTATGAGTTTATCTATTACTTCTCTGTCCGTATTATTGCATTGAAACCAAATCTTTCCGTCTTTGATATCAAAATGAAACACGGGTGAAAATATATATTTCACACCGGCCCAACCAATATCAACGGCTTGGAAATGATTGCCTTTCAGGTCAATTAAAATCGTCGTTTTGACATCCGGCATATTGGCATAAGGATTCTCTTTTGCAAAATCAGATAAATATTGCGTTAAAATACTTTGATACTTTGTTAATTTATCCATTGTTCAATTGTTTGAGTAATCGGGTTATAAACAATTATTTTTCCTTGAATACGCTGAATGGCTTTGCGAATAATATTTTTTTGAAAGAATGTTCCATAAATAATATCAGGCACAGCTAAAAATAATATTCTGTCAGGGTCTTCCTCTTCTAAGGCGATTGAACAATCTATAAATTGTCCGATTGCTCTATGAAATTCATTGATATTAGAAGAACCAACGAAACTTTTTATTTCAACAGCTATAATTCGTTCTTCTTTTTCGGCTGCAATAATTGGCTCTGCACCCAAATCTATTTCATAACCAACTTCTTCAATCTTTATTTTATAAGGGTCATGTGTGATGCGCCAACCATCCTTAATTAAAGCATTTTTAACAATATTGTGATAAAAATCTTTTGCCATATTTAATTAAGTTTTCATTTTACTAATAAAATTTTTAAACAAAAGTAAGTCTTTTTTTGAAAAGCAAAACAACATTTAACTTTTAAGCTACATAAAAAAGCGACTTCCCACCGGAAGCCGCTTTTTTTATGCAAACCTATTCCCTCCTTAAAACATTTTTTCTCCTTTTAAATAAAAAATTTTTTTTGCCGAGTTTAATTACTATTTTAGCGTGAAAATTAAAACTCAACCAATCTAAATCATGAGGAACAAAATTCTTGTTTTTGTATTATTATTTATTCATGTAATCGTTTACGCACAAAAAAATGTTGTCATTCCTATCGAAACTAAAAACAACGCGCTTGTTTTAGCTACCGATAAAGATAATCGTTTGAACATTACTTATTTCGGAAAACGATTAACGCATCCTACCGATTATGCGACGATTGAAGCGCAATACAATCAGAAGGATGAAGTCGGTACTTTTAATAACGCCTATACTTCAAGCGGTTCAACAAATTTATCCGAACCGGCTTTGAGTATCATTCATGCTGACGGAAATACTTCTACCGATTTAAAATTTATGAGCTATGCTATGAGTCACACATCGGATAATTCTGCGAATGACAATGTTCAAATTACGAGTATCGTTCTCAAAGATTCAATTTATCCTGTCGAAGTCATTCTTTATTATAAAACCTACATCAAAGAAAATGTGATTGAGCAATGGTCGGTTATAAAAAACAACGGCACAAAAGACATTGAACTCAAAAAATATGCTTCCGCTAATTTGTATTTTACGGCAAAAGATTATTACCTCACACATTATCATGGTGTTTGGGCGCACGAAATGAAACCGGAAGAAACAAAACTCACTACGGGTATCAAAACAATTGATTCTAAACTCGGCGCACGTGCAGATTTGTTGGAGCCGCCAAGTTTTCAAATTTCATTCGACAGACCTGCTACGGAAGATGAAGGCAAAGTTCTTCTGGGTCAGTTGGCATGGACGGGCAATTTTAAACTTGATTTCGACGTGGACATTTTCCATAACTTGCGTTTATTCGCGGGTATTAATCCGTACAATTCCGATTATCCGCTCGCCGGCAATCAAGAATTTACAACGCCTTCTTTTATTTACTCTTATTCGGAAAACGGAAAAGGAGAAGCCAGCAGAAATTTACACAGTTGGGCACGTAAATATCGCATTTTAGACGGTGAAGGCAGTCGCTTAACTTTATTGAACAATTGGGAAGCCACAGGATTTAATTTCGATGAAAAAAAATTGGTCACGCTTTTTAAAGGTACAAAAGATTTGGGCGTAGACTTGTTTTTACTCGACGATGGTTGGTTTGCCAATAAATATCCGCGCAACGATGATCACGCCGGCTTGGGTGATTGGCAAGAAAATGTGAAAAAATTGCCGAGCGGTATCGGTTATTTGGTGAAAGAAGCAAAAGCTGCCGGCGTTAAATTCGGTATTTGGATTGAACCTGAAATGGTAAATCCGAAAAGTGAACTCTACGAAAAACATTTAGATTGGGTACTTAGAGAACCGGCACGACCCGAAAAATATTATCGCAACCAATTGGTTTTAGATTTATCGAATCCGCAAGTTCAAGATTTTGTTTTTGGTGTTTTGGATACGCTGTTCACAAAAAATCCGGAATTAGCTTTTATAAAATGGGATTGCAATGCCGTTATTTTCAATCCGCACTCGATGTATTTAGAAAAAACGGGACAAAAACAAACCAAGTTATACGTTGATTATGTAAAAGGTTTATATAAAGTTTTGGATCGCGTACGCGCAAAATATCCGAAAGTACCGATGATGTTATGTTCCGGCGGCGGTGCGCGTGCCGATTATGGCGTGTTGAAATATTTTACGGAGTTTTGGTTGAGCGATGATACGGATCCATTGGAACGTGTTTTTATTCAATGGGAAGATTCGTATTTTTTTCCGGCGATTGTACATTGCAATCACGTGACGGATTGGAGTAAAGTTTCTATGAAATACCGTACCGATGTTGCGATGATGGGTAAACTCGGTTTTGATGTGCCGGCTGATAAACTTGCTCCAAATGATTTAAAATCGGCGCAAACTGCTGTTGCTGCCTACAACGGTTTTAAAGATTTAGTTTGGCACGGCGATTTATTTCGGCTGTCAAATCCGCACGAAAATGCGTTGGCTTCTTTAATGTTTGTTGATGCCGCAAAAAATCGCGCCGTGATGTTTAACTATTCAGTCAATAATCGTTTTGAATTTACTTTCACACCGACACCGATTCGTTTGAATGGTTTAGACCCAAATAAAAAATATAAA
>JAYTNA010000692.1:0-5651 GCA_043748865.1 Saprospiraceae bacterium | reverse complement strand
AAAACTGATTCATGGTTTTCATTTGTATCGGTTGTACTCGGAATGTTTGCCGGCGTACATGTAGCAGCGGCAAAAGTTGTCTTTATAGGTATTATAATTTCTTTTTGCGGCATCTCACTAACTGCCGGTATGTTTTCTACAATTTGAGATACAAGGGGCGGCTCATTTACTCTGAATTGTTGCAGCCAAGCTGTGAAACTCACTTTCGGCAAAGCTTCGGTTGCAGGTTCAGATGCTTCTTTAATGACTGTTTTATTTGTATTCGTAATTTCAAATTCAATTGGCATTTCCGATGCGTTTAAATGTGTAGTATGGTGTTGTTCTATTTCATTATTTTTATTTTTCTCTGTCAATGACGCATACAGCAAGTCAATATCATTATCATTTATCGGTATCGCTCTGTATTTATCTAAATCTTCTCCAAGTGCATTATCCGATATTTTATCTACCGAAACAGATTCAAATATTTCCTGTGCCGGTCCAGATTTTATTTCTGTCGCAGGCAATTCTTTTAATTCTTCCTGAAAATCCTCGGCTTCGATATGATGCGCCAACGATTGACTATCAGTTTCTAAATTGGATACAATTTCGCGTGCTTCCAAACCGGTTGCGAGCAAAGGCAAATCTAAAGAAAAGGGTGTCAGTTGTTCCGTCGGTAAATCTAAAGTTAAAGATTTTTCTTTTTCAGGCGTATTCGTAAAATCGAGCGGTATAGTTTTATCTGCCAAAACTTTATCTAAATTACTCAACTCGGTGAGTTCTAAAAAATCTGCCGCCAAGACTACATTTTCGGAAATTTTTATCGGATTTTTTAAACGTTTCACCGTTTTAGAAAGTTGACGGCGGTCAGTAACATAAGCAGCTGCCATGCTTAAATTGCGCTCTGCATCTTTATTTTTTTCAAACAAACTTTTTTTCAACAACATGACGCGCAAATTGGCGGAATACGGATAGTTCATTACAAGGGTTTTCAATTCCTCGTAACCAACAGTGTATAGATGAGATTCATCTAAAAGATAGGCGGCAAATTGTTCGTTAGTCATTCTTTTAGTTATTCGTTATCTGTTATTCGTTATCTGTTATCAGTTATTATTGTACGAGTAACCGGTAACGGATAACAGATAACGAATTAGCACTCACAAAAATAATAATTTATTATAACATTATTACCAATTTTCTGTAAATGCTTTATTAAAAATATCGTCGAGAATTTTAGTGGTAATTGTTTTTATGAGTTCATCTTGATATTGAAGCACTTGCGAATTGCCGGGAAAATTGGATTGAAACGAAAAAGATTGCTTAAAAGAATTTTTTTCGATTTTAGTATCGAGATATTCAACATAAATCGTGATGCGCAATTGATTGAAAGCATCAGTTTGTCCCAGTTGCGGCGATTGTGCTACAACATCATAACCGGTCACTTGTCCTGAAAATTGCAAATCTGCTGCATCTGTTTGTACGAGTGAGAGGCGTGTATTGTTTCTGATTTTATCTTTTAGTTTTTCCGTAAAATTTTGCGCTAAAGTGGGTGGCGCCCCACCCGCATTATTTGAAAATAAGGCGACAGAAAATGATTTCGTTTCGGGTGCGATAGAAACGCCTTTGAATGAATAACAACCGGAGAAAAAAATCGTGGCAAAAAAAAATAAAAATAATTTTTCGACCGACAATTTTTTTTTGAAAAGAAAATTATTTTTTATTATATTTTTTTTGAAAAAAAAATAAAATAAAAACGAAAAAATATTTTTTTGGAAAAAAATTTGTTGGTGCATTTTATTTTTCTGATTGTGAAAAAACAACTATGAGGAATGAGAAAAAATTTTTGTAATTATTTTTTAGAACGCGCATTCAACTCTTTATGAATAGCCTGTACAAACTCAAGTGACACTTCGTAAAGTTCGGTATTTTTTACATCTACAAATTTTACGCTAAGTATTTTAGGCAAAGTTAGTTAAATTCCGTTATTACATGAAAAAAAAATCGCCACCCAAACGAATTTGGGGGCGATTTTTTTATATAACCAAGAGTAATTTACAATTAACAATTATCAACTATGAAGTTATTGTTTCGGATTGGCTGTAGGTGTGCTACCTGCACCTGCCGGATTAAGCGACAATTCATTGTCCGGAACATCCCAATAATCTAAATAATTATAATTGATAGTCGCATTGGTATTCAATTTACCGGCTTTATCTATTACTACTGCACCTGTACGACCCGGACCACCTTTATCAGTAATACCCCAACGACGTGCATCATAAAAAGATAAAGCACGGAAGACTAAACCTGTACGGCGTTCACGGCGCAATTCTTCTTTAGCTTGTTCAGCAGTTAAAGCCGGAGTAGAACCTGCTACAGCCGCTAAACCTGCACCTTGATAAGTACGAACTGCATCTATTAAAGCCAAACCGCCTTCAATATCGCCGCCATAAATTTTAGCTTCAGCTTTCATTAATTCGTTTTCTTCATAAGTACCGGCGAGATAAAATTCAACCGCACCGGGAGTAGCTTTACTACCATAAGCAATAACTCCTGCCGAACCGGGATTATCTTTAACAACCCAACGCGTATTGAAAATATTACCGCGGTCGCCGTTACCTATCCAAGCATTACCTTGTATAAAATTAGCTGCTAAACGTTTATCGCCCGTTTTGTAATCTTGAATCAAACGTTCGCTCACTTTATAAGTACCGGTACTTGCAGTACTTGGTCCGATAGCTTTCAAACAAACAGTACCGGCGTCAGAACTCCAAATATCACCATTTGTATTCGTACGTCCTGTTATAACCAAGTCTGTCGCTTTAATACCGTTGTTGGTCAAATCTAAGATTGAAGCCCATTGAGCGGCAGTCATAGCACTCACCTTTGTATTCACCAAAATATTACGCGCTTTTAGCGTATTAATATTTCGCACAAATGCATCAGGCGGTATAGCACCGCCTTTACCTTTTTGAACAAAATCCGGCATAACAGATTTCATGATAACGTCATAGTCACCACCTGCCGATAATGTTTTAAAAGTAGTGGCAGCTTTATCCAAATTAGCATTAGCTTCCGCTATGAGTGCTTCTTTAGTTACATAAACATTTGAAGCAGTACTCGGATCATTGTTTATTAAACCTGCGTAATAAATTGAACCAAGACGCGAATAAGCAAACCCTTTCCACCAATAGCTCCATGCTTTAATGGTAGCGATTTTAGTGGCTGAATTACCCGTAAAACTCACTTTATCTACTTTACTCAAAACGGTGTTACAAGCGTTGTTCATGCTGTACATATTCACCCATTCGTGAAAAATAGGATTACTACCTTGTTGCGTAGCTTGATTAGCTTGACGAAGAAATCCGTATTGCGTTGCAGGATTTTGTGGGTTAGGTGCTTTGGTTCCGTCGTCAAGTGTGACGATGTCCGGACAACCTATTTGATTCATATACCAGTTAGCTGCTTCTGAACCGACAACATCACCCATCTCTTCATGAAAACCTATTGCGCCTGCCCAAAAGTAACCGGGTACCCCGTCGGCGTATTTTGTGTATTTAAACCCATTGAAATAAACACCGCCCAAAGTGTAAGCTATAAAACCATTTTCGTTATCTAAACTTTGTAACGTTGGACTGTTGGGGTTTTTAACGTCCAATTCTTTTTGGCACGATGCGAACAACCCAACTGTAAAGAGAAAAATTAAAAACTTATTATTTTTCATTTTTAAAATTGTTTGAAAGAGAATATTAGTTCGTTAGTCATGTAGTGGGTTAGTCGGTTAGTCCTATATTTTGACTAGCTTCAAAAATCCAAAACCTACAAATTTCTTAACGCACTAATGTTTAAATAATTATCTAACTAATACTTTGTCTCAAATTAACCGATTAACTGATTAACCTAATAATTGAATGAAACTTAAAACCCAATTCTCAAGCCGAAAGTATATTGACGTAAATTAGGCATAGTATTGTGGTCTGTACCACGATCCCATGCCGAGCTATCATTATAAACAGCAGAAGAATTGACTTCCGGATCTAAGCCTGTATATTTTGTAAACGTCAATAAATTACGTCCGGAAAGTGATACAACTAAATTTTTCGTGAATTTAACATCAAAAAGTTTAGCCAAGTCAAAAGCCAATTCAATATTTCTTAAACGCACAAATGAAGCATCTTCATAGAAATAATTTTTAGTACCATTACGCGAAACTTCTGCATAAACGCCACGATAGAAAGCAGACCATGCTCCTGTTTGTCCGCCGATTGTAATCGGTTTTTCATAATCTGCATGAATACCGTCCCGATACATCCATTCTTTTGTTTGATTGTATAAGTGTGTACCTTGTACCCAGTCAATTTGAAAATCCAGAGAAACGCCTTTATACTTAAACCCGTTAATAAAATTCATGATAAAAGTCGGATTCGGATCACCAAAGCTATATTTATTGGGAGAAAAGAAAGGTGCTTTACTACTTGTTTTAACTACCCAACCGTTACTTGCTACTTCGTAAAGTGACTTATTTGCATCAGCGATATAAGGCTTGCCATTTGGATCGATTGCATTCACATCATGAATACCCATATAGCCAAAAAGTTGCCCGATTTTAGTACCCGGCTCAATAATATAACCTGTACTACCTACAGAAGAAGTTAGGATAATCGGCGCACCGGCAACTTTAGTCACCGTTGAAGTTTGTGTACCGAAATTAGCCGTAAAATTCCACGAGAAATTTTTTGTTTCGGCTACTTGCAACCTCGTTACCAATTGAAATCCATGAGCCTCTAAACCTAACTTATTGTCAACAATACTTCCTACACCCGATGAAGGGATAAAGTCTGAAGAACCTATGCCGTTATCAGTTGCTCTTTTCCAATACGTAGGTTGCAAAGTTATATTGTTAAACCAACTACCTTTTCCGAGTCTGATGGCAATATCTGCCCCTATTTCCGACTCAGTTGAAACTTCCACATTCAAATTAGGATTAGATAATTGATCCGGCAAAGTAAACCCTACCGCGCCGCCGATAGATGGTGTATTCAAAGTTTGGTAACGATCAAAAGGTCTTGGCTGAATACCTGCTTGACCATAAGCTGCACGAATTTTAAATTCTTCAAATGTTTTACCCAAGTTAGCGTTTTTCCAAAAACTCAATTCAGATAAGCGTAAATAAGCGTTTGCATGCGGGAAAGTAAATGGTGTAGAACCCGCACCAAAAGCAGAAGAATAATCTGTACGGAAACCACCTGAAACACCTGCAAATTCTCCGAAGTCAAATTTTTGGTCGAATAAATAACCAAAAGTTACAAAAGGTGTTGTAAAATCAGAAGCAACGTGTTGCTCACTTGTTTGTTTGGTTGTTGCCGGCGTATAGATAGGCAAATTCAAACCGTAAGCAGAATACACTTTAGTTACTCTGTTTCGATAATCGAATGCACCGTAAGAAGTGGCTTTAATCAGATTACCAATACCCCAACGCACTGTTGCACCGGTTATAAAGTGATTCAAACTTGCAGTATATTGAAAATTGTCAATTTCTCCTTTATCCGTCCCGTAATTTGACCAGTAAGAGCCTGTTGCTGCAACGTTAGCATTTTCTGTTTGTCTATCATAAGTGCTTAAATTGTTAGCAGTTTCGTAATTCAAACCATATTTTGCATCTAATTCCAACC
>JAYTNA010000691.1:0-2337 GCA_043748865.1 Saprospiraceae bacterium | reverse complement strand
GGCTTCGTTAAATAAAATAAGTAATAATAATTTTCCTTTTTTCAAAATATAAATTAAATACGGTCATTCATTTTTCTGCTGAAAGTATAATTCTGTGCGTCAATTTGTAATTTCTTTTTAGTGTGAATATCGTAAATATCTTGAGCATTTACTTTTGTTAAAAGAAAGCGTAAAAAACAAAAGAAGAGGTTGGTAATTTTTTCATAAAATGAAGGAAGGATATTTTAAAAGTGCCTTTATATTACAAATGTACAGCGTGTCAGATAAAATTTTAATTAAGCAGATAAATTCTTATCCCCCTTTACTATTTTTGCAGTTCAAAAAAAATGTGGTGAAAAATATGATACCTATTAATACGTGTATTTTTGATTTAGACGGTGTGATTTGTGATACAGCGAAATATCATTTCAAAGCATGGCGCAGATTGGCGAATGAATTGGGGTTCGATTTTACGGAAGAAGACAACGAAAAACTGAAAGGTGTCAGCAGAACGGAATCTTTGAATTTGATTTTGAATTGGGGCGGAAAAGTAATTAAGGACGATGAAGAAAAAGTTATACTCGCGCAGAAAAAAAATGAATGGTATTTGGAATTTGTGAATCGCATGACACCGGACGAAATTTTACCGGGCGTCGTTCATTTTCTTGACGAACTCAAAATCGCCAAAATCAAAATCGTTTTGGGTTCGGCGAGTAAAAATTCTATGCTTATTCTCGACAGGTTAAACTTGACGCATTACTTTGATGCCATTATTGACGGCACAAAAACGACGCACAGCAAACCAAATCCGGAAGTTTTTTTGCTTGGAGCTGAGGCTGTCGGTGCTTTACCGAAAGACTGTATCGTTTTTGAAGATGCCGAAAAAGGTATTGAGGCGGCATTGACCGGCGGATTTTATGCCGTCGGTGTCGGGGCGCCTGATGTTTTAGACGATGCACATATAGTCATTCCGAGTTTTGAATACATTGATTATGGCGAAATTTTAGATGCTTTGAATACGGTGACAAGAAAAAAATAATTAAAGTCGGTTAGTCGGTTAGTCAGTTGGTCGGTTAGTCAATTTATAAAATTAACCCACTAACCGACTAATTGACTCCCACCAACCGACCAACCAACTAAACAACAATGAAAGACTATATCATCCACGATCCATGGTGCATTATTGAAAATAAATTTCATCCGCACGAAAATAAAATTTCTGAAAGTTTGTGTTCGATTGGCAACGGTCGGATGGGACAACGTGCGAATTTTGAAGAACAATTTACAGGCGAAACACTGTCGGGCAATTACGTTGCGGGCGTTTATTATCCGGATAAAACAAAAGTGGGTTGGTGGAAAAACGGTTATCCGGAATACTTCGCCAAAGTTTTAAATGCCGTGAATTGGATCGGCATTGATGTAAAAGTAGACGGAGAAACAGTTGACTTACACACCGCAGAAGTCAAAGATTTTAAACGCGTGCTGAATATGCACGAAGGCGTTTTATATCGCGAAGCTACGGTGACATTAAAATCCGGAAAAGAGGTAACGATAAATTCAACGCGCTTTTGTTCTATCGTCGACGATGAGTGTGGTGCGATTCATTATTCAATCAAAGCCTTAAATTTTTCGGGAACGATAACCGTTACGCCTTTTTTAGACGGTGATGTAAAAAATCAAGATTCGAATTGGGAAGAAAAGTTTTGGACGGAAGTAAAAAAATTGGTAAAAAACCAAGATGCGTTTGTGGTTTGCGAAACTAAAAAAACCGCGTTCCACGTTGCTGCCGGTATGCACTTCGATATTTCTTTAAATAACACACCGATTACCGATTTCAAATCAACGCGCACCAAACGCGAAAAATTTGCAGCGTGTGCCGTTGACGTTTCGGTTAAACAAGGCGATGAAGTGTCGGTGTATAAATACGCCGCTATACTTTCATCGGAAAATTATCCGAAAGCGGATATGATGTCGCAAGTGCAAAAAACCGTGAAACAAATTGCCGCAAAAGGTTTTCATGCGATGTTGGAAGCACAAAAAAATGCTTGGCACGCGAAATGGGAAAAATCGGACATCGTGATTGAAGGTAACGTTGCAGCGCAACAAGGTATTCGTTTCAATATTTTTCAACTCTCGCAAACATATACCGGCGAAGATGAGCGTTTGAACATCGGACCAAAAGGTTTTACCGGCGAAAAATACGGCGGTTCCACTTATTGGGATACCGAAGCGTATTGTTTGCCTTTTTATCTCGCCAACTCGGACGAAAAAGTAGCGCGTAATCTTTTAATTTATCGTTTCAAACATTTACAAAAAGCAATTGAGAACGCCGCGAAATTAGGTTTTACGGACGGTGCC
>JAYTNA010000690.1:0-1243 GCA_043748865.1 Saprospiraceae bacterium | reverse complement strand
TCCGGACTGACGCTGTAAGTGGTCGTATCGTTTGAACAAAAATTTGTTTTAGCGGTGATTATCGGTACAGAATCAGGCACATAATTTTTTATTTTTACGTCCAAACAACTGGGTTGACTCGTAAAACATGTATTGCCGGCAGTGACACAAATTTTTCCATCTGTATTTCCCCAAACCACTTCAACGGTTTTTACATCGAAAGCCGCACCGTTTAATCCGCCATTTACAGCACTCCAATTATAAATAATGCCGGCAATAGGATTTGAAACAGCATAAATTGTTTTTAAATTCGGACAAATACTTGTCGTGCCGGTTACAGTCGGTAATGCCGGCGGTGCAATAGGCGTTATGACAGCACAACTTGTATCGCTTTTACCGCAACCATTTATCGCAACGACGCATAGTTGAGCGGAAGTACCGGAAACCATGGCAGTTACATTTGCGGTATTTGTCGCGCCCGAAAAAGTTCCGCTATTCGTAATCGTCCAATTATAACTTGAAACATCGGCAGTCGTGCTGCTTGCATTAGCGAAAAAACTTTGATTCTGACAAAATTTATTCGGTAATTGCATGGTAGGTTTGGCGGGCAAATTACCCGTTCTTCTTATGACGACTGAAAAAGGATTTGAGGTGCAACTTGTATTTTTCAAACTTACTTTAACTGCAACTGAAAAAGTACCGGTTTGAGAAACAGTTACGCTGCCCGTATTTCCACCGAAGATATTTCCGCCGGCATCTTTCCAAATATATTCAACGATAGCACCTGTGGGCAATACGTCCGTTAATTTTCCGGTAAGTGTAGCTGTCGGTGACGTACAACTAATATCGCCGGAACTACTCGCTTGAACACCGATATTTAAAACAGTCAATGTAAAATTTACGGTGCTGTCGCAACCATGAATAGATTTTACGGAAAGTGTTTTTGAATAACTGCCGGTAGTTGTGTAGGTTTTTCCGTCGTAAATAAAATTAGTAGTCGCACAAATAACAGTATCAAAACTGCCTGTTGCCGTCGCGTAATTTTTAAAATGCAACGTAACTATACTGTCACAACCTTGTGCTGTTTTAAAAGGTATGGTGTAATCGCCGGGCGTTGAATAAATTTTTCCGGAATAAGTTATAGAAGTTCTGATACAAACCGAAGTGTCCAAACTGCCCGTCAAAGTTTGCGCAACTGAAATATGTAAAGCTACAATGCTGTCGCAACCTTGAACTGTTTTTAATTTGACGACATAATCACCTG
>JAYTNA010000689.1:0-2170 GCA_043748865.1 Saprospiraceae bacterium | reverse complement strand
CGTTGTGTGTGTCGAAGGCAAAATTTTCCCCGCTACGCGATACTCAACAGTTGACACCAATCCGCATTTATAGCCCAAACCCGTAAATAAATCATAGAGTAAAGTCGCTGTCGTCGTTTTCCCGTTGGTGCCGGTTACGCCGACAACTTTCATATTTTGCGTCGGATTGTCGTAATATGCCGCGCACAATAAACCGAGAGCCTCTGCGGAATTTTCTGTTTGAATGTAAGCAATGTTTTCCGAAAGATTTTTCGGCAACATTTCGCAAACAATCACGGTTGCACCGCGTTCAATTGCATCGCCAATAAATTGATGTCCGTCCGATTGCGTGCCGCGCACGGCAACGAAAACACAATCCCGGATTATTTTTCGCGAATCGAAAACGATGGTAGAAATATTTTTTTCATCGTTGCCGATAATTTTTTTGAAAAAATTATTTTCTAATTTTTTTTTTGAAAAGTTTTTTGTAAAAGTTTTTTGCAAAAGTTTTTTTAAATTCATTTTGATTTTATTTCCGGTATTTATTTTCAACAAAAAAGCGAAAAATAATTCCGGTGTGAGAAATTATTTTTCGCTTGGTGTCTAATTCTTTAATGCAAATTAAGATTTAATTCTTTTTCTCTTTCAATTCTTTACGCACGGTTTCAACAAACGCCACCAAAACACTCGCCAATGAAGCAATGTCTTGATCAGAAAAATTAAAATTTGTATTTTGAATTAAATTTGTAACAAAAAATTTTTGATCGTTTTGTTTTTCTAATTCTTTTTCTAATTCTTTTCCTAATTCTATACCTAATTTTTTACCTTTATTAAAAAAGTAATCATTTTCTTCTACAAAATATTTTGATATTTTTTCCATGATAATTTCTATTTGTGGCTGCAATTTACGCAGTGTTGATAATATGCGCAACTGTTCGATGGATTTTTCAAAACCTAATTCGGAAGTTTTTTTCTCGATCAAGCGTTCTACGATAGTTTTTGCAACTATTTCATCCGGAATTGATTTAAAGTCTCCCAAAATGGCAAAAATATATCGTCCGGATTATCAGAATTTAGGAAAAATTCAAAATCAATATTTTTTATCCACACATAATTAAATTTAAGCCAAATATTTTTTCTCCGTATTTCCGTAATAGGCTGCGGTTCATTTTCTCCCAGATAAAAAACGAACTGTTCTAACTCCATATCATATTCTTCCATCAGCATGATACAATAATCGCACATACGAAAAACCATTTTTCGTTTTTCTTCCCCCCACTTGAAACTCAACGTGGAGTATATATGTTGCGCCTTTTTTGTCAGTTACTTTTTGTAATAAATCCGGTCTGCGTTCTTTTGTACGTTGCAGATTTTCTTTAATATCAATACCTTGTGCAATATCTAAATTGAAAATTTGAAGCAGACGCGGTAGTAATGCCGTTAAATTCTCTTTTATAATTTTGTCGTAGGCAGCAATTTGTGGCGGCGTTTCTTGTTTTTTTCTCATGTAAGTTGGTTTTATAATTGTTGCAATGTTACAGGTGTAAATTTTCCATTCTTCAAATTTTGGTGCAAGATAAGGATTTTTGAAGTTTTCTTTTTAATGGTGTCTTAACATAAATTTTTTCGAACAAAAGCAATTATATTTGCAAAAAGTAATTAAATACAAAACGACAACCTAATGAGATCACATCGCTTACTTTTTTTTATTTTTTTATTGCCGGTTTTATTGGGTATTTCAAACGCGCAAACAAAATCTGCGCCGGCGAAACAAAATACGATTGTCAAACAGCCGGCATCCGATTCTGTAATTATTATACCCGCCAATATCATCGAACCATTTGAGAAATATCCGTACTATTCGGCGTTAGCCATTGCGGATGCCATAAAGAAACATAATCGTGATACAATTTTAAAAATCCTCAGCAAATGTGCCGGAAGTGATACATTGATAGATCCGTATTTTCTGAAAATAAAATATGCGAATAACACATTTATTTACGAGGCTTTTTTAAAACCAGATTCATTAAATAACGGCGAATTGTATAGAAAGATAAAAGACAACTGCTATTATATTTCACTTACTAATCCGGTGTTTGCCGATGCGATAAAAAATTATAAACCAGACATTGTTCTCAGAATACTGCGTGAAAACGTACACGGTAAAAAATATCTATCAGCCGTTGATCTG
>JAYTNA010000688.1:0-1643 GCA_043748865.1 Saprospiraceae bacterium | reverse complement strand
CATACAAATTTTGAATCAGTAAATTGAAATTTTTATTAAAACTCGGTTGCGGTTTACTGTGAAAGACGACGGACGATGGACGATGGACGATGGACGATGGATTTTTTTTGTCCGTTGTCCATCGTCCATTGTCCATTGTCCATTGTCCATTGTCCATTGTCCATTGTCCATTGTCCCCTAACGGCTCAAAACTTTTTGTCCCGCCTTTCAATACAATAATTGAAAGATTTTTTATGTCTTCAATCACTTCAACCGGGCGAATAAAAGCGCGATCTCTGAAAATTTCGCGTACATCGGCATCGTGGTCAATAGAAATTTTTTGAGCAAAATCTTCGGCGCGTTCAAAACAAATTTGGAGTTTATCAATCAGTAATTGCAAATCGCGCACCCAAATCACTGTATTGGGTGGTAAAATTTGCAGAATAGAAATCTTTTGAGACCGTTCAAATCGCGTGTTCATATTCGGCACAAGACTTACCGATTTTATCATTTCCTCCGAAAGTTGTGTCGTCGGACTAAACGTGCGTATCGTTTCCACTTCAATATCAAACAATTCGATGCGATACGGCAATTCGTTGCCGTAACTGAAAACATCTACGATACCGCCGCGAATAGAAAATTGTCCGGGTTCGTACACAAATTCTACGCGATTGAAACCGTATTCAACCAACATCTCGACAATAAAATCAACATCAATTTGCTCACCTACTTTAATATCAATCCTTTTCGCGTTGAGAAATTGCGGTGCTACAATTTTTTCAAACAACGCCTCCGGATAAGTGACAATAATATCATTCGCATCGCGCGATTGCGACAAACGATTCACAATTTCAGTGCGTTGCAAAACGTGATGCGCATTTAACTCTTCAAAATAAGTCGGACGTTTGAACGAATCGGTGAGAAAATGTACATTGGGAGTGGCTTTCAGCGCGGCTAAATCATTTTGCATATACGCCGCTTCTTCTCTGTCGGATGCAATAATTAAATACGGTCGCGCTTGATTGAGATAAGCACCGGCGATAACAAACGCTTCAATAGAACCGACGAGACCATTAAGTTGCAAACGAGCTAAAGATGAAACGTTATTTTCGGGCAAAGTTTTTCCGCTATCGCTCAATATTTGAGCAATTTTTTGCACCTTCGGTGCATCGCGGTACAATAATAAAAGTTGGGTTAGACTATCCACAGTGCAAAGTTACGACGCAAGAATTACTTTCTCGGAGGTGTAACATTTTTATTTGGATTTGATTTTTAATTATCGTGGCGGTTCAAAATCTTCGACGACGTTTTACTCAAAATTTTTTCAGAATAAAACATAAAATTTCAATACTTTTGTACTTAAAGATTTAAAATCTTTTATTGAGTTATGGCTAAAGATATTTATCACAACATTGTCAAAACTGCGCTTATTAATGCAGGATGGAATATTACCAATGATCCTTACAGTATCAAAGTACTTGGTCGTGATTATGAGATAGATTTAGCAGGTGAACGTTTCTTCGCCGCTGAAAAAGGCACTGTGAAAATTGCTGTTGAAGTTAAAAGTTTTCTCGCACCTTCTTTGTCCTACGAGTTTCATTCGGTTTTGGGTCAGTATCTCAACTACTTTACTTTTATGGAAATTCAAGAACCGGAACGTATTT
>JAYTNA010000687.1:0-1832 GCA_043748865.1 Saprospiraceae bacterium | reverse complement strand
CAATACGTTTTTACTAATTTCGGAGTTGATTTTATGAGTGATAAACGCAAAAATTTTACTTTTTTGGCAAGCGCAACGGCCGGCGAATTTTATAATGGCAGACAAATTGGTTTGAAAGCGGGTATCACTTTGCGCCAAACGCCTTGGGGTATTTTTTCTTTGCGCGTTGAGCGGTATGATTTAAAATTTCCGGATCCTTATAAAAATTCGCTTTTGTATTTAATAAACAGTAAAACGGAATTGAGTTTTTCAAAAAATTTAATTTGGACAACTTTTCTGCAATATAACACTCAATCCGACAATTTCAACATCAACAGTCGTTTGCAATGGCGATATAAACCGATGTCCGATTTATTTATCGTTTATACCGATAATTATTTAGCACAAGATTTTACCAATAAAAATCGCGCATTGGTTTTGAAAATGAATTTTTGGTTAAGTTTATAAAAAAACCGATGTAAAATAATTCTTATTCAATTGCCGGTATAATTTTCCAAAAAACTTTAATTAACTCCTTTTGTTTAAGATGTCTAAATAATAATAAATTTTGGATTAATTAGTTAGTGAGTTGGTTCATTAGTTGTTTAGTTTAATAAGTTAAAACTAAAACTTACCAAAAGCCAACTAACTAATTAAAAAATTAAAAACTTATGTGGCAATGGTACAATAGTCGCATCACCGATATCAAACAACAATCTCCGACGACGCGACAATTTTTTTTGGAAGTAGAAACGCCCGACAATACACCATTCGATTTTAAAGCCGGGCAATTTATCACGATGGATTTACCGATTTCGGAGAAACGTTTGAAACGTTGGCGCAGTTACAGTATCGCGAATGCACCGAGTGAGGGTTCAAATGTTTTAGAGTTTAGTATTTCTCGCGCCGCAGAAAGTACGGGCGGTTCAAAATATTTGTTCGATGAAGCGGTTGTCGGCACACCGATAAAATTTAAAGGTCCGGATGGTGCGTTTACATTGAGACACGATACCGAAGAAAATGATTTGATTTTTATTTGTACCGGCACAGGTGTTGCGCCTTTTAAAAGTATGATTGATGACATTGTCAAAAGTAAAATTTCGCCACGACATATTCACTTGATTTTCGGCGCACGGAAAGCGGAAGATATTTTATACAGAAAAGAATTTGAGCAGTTGGCACGCGATACTGATTGGTTTCACTACGACATCGCATTGTCGCGTGAAATTACCGAGACAAGTACAAAAGGCTATGTACATTCAATTTATCTCGAAAAATATAAAACTAAAATTCTCGACAGACAGTTTTATATTTGTGGTTGGACGAACATGATTGATGAAGCCATTGCAAATTTAATCGTAACTTTAGGTTATGAACGTTCGCAAATTCATTATGAACTTTATGGGTAGTATTGTTAAATTACGCGATTGTTTTATCTGAAAAATAAATTTACTGCTTTGCTCTTTTTAAATAAAAACATGGCAAATAAAAAAAGCGATAACTTGCTTGAGTTGTCGCTTTTTTTTTCGCACGAAACAACTTGACGCGAGAAATATATTTTGATAAAATCCCGCACTTTGGGACACCTGAAAATTCATATCCGGATGTACAATTTATTAATACTTACCTTACTTTTGCTTCACAGAATTTTAAGAAAAATTGCACTCTTTGCGAACTTTGCAGTTAATTTTAACGCAAGACACGCAAAGGTTTAGCAAGGGAAAATCGCTCCGGTAGAATTGTTAAAGAACTGCTTAGTTTTTAGAGGTTTTAAGAATAAAAAATAATTAGAATAATTTTCATTTATCACTTTTCATTTACTAATGTCACATCAAAAACAAAAAAAAATTATC
>JAYTNA010000686.1:0-3659 GCA_043748865.1 Saprospiraceae bacterium | reverse complement strand
ATAAATTACGATGTGTTTTTCAAAATTTATATTTATATTTGCCCTTGTTATAAATGAACAATGAACAATTAAATTATTATTCATTGTTCGTTATTCATTGTTCACTGTTAAAACTACTCTTAATTTTTTATTAAATCAAAATTGTTTTATGAAAAAACTTTTTTTACTCTTATTCACTTTTGCTGTTCTAATTACGAACATGCAGGCGCAAGATTTTTATACGCCGAAATTTACCGGAGCTACTGTTACTTCAAATGTCAAATATGGTGCAAACTACACGGTATTGACGTTATCAGTAACAGGACATACAACGCTTCAACCACTTTTATGCGATATTTATACGCCAAAAGGTGACACAACTTCAACAGCACGCCGTCCGTTAGTTATCTATTTTCCGACAGGTAATTTTTTGGGTGGGGCTATACTCAAAAACCCGTTGGGCGACAAAACAGATTCTTGCCCAACCGAAATTTGTACGCGTTTGGCTAAGTTAGGTTACGTTGCAGTAGCAGCTAACTATCGTTTGGGTTGGAACCCTTTTGCAT
This sequence comes from Saprospiraceae bacterium, assembly GCA_043748865.1. Taxonomy (GTDB): domain Bacteria; phylum Bacteroidota; class Bacteroidia; order Chitinophagales; family Saprospiraceae; genus JAAFJT01. The sequence continues at coordinate 3,114 of JAYTNA010000686.1, read as the reverse complement.
CTTCTCAAACCGGTAAAATTGCAGGTCTTCTGCAAGCTTCTTATCGCGGTATTCAAGATGCACGTTCAGCTATTCGTTTTTTCAAAGCGAATGCCGGAATCTACAATATTGATACAAATAAAATCGTACTTTGGGGTGAAGGTACAGGTGGTTATATTACTTTAGGCGCAAGTACATTAGACAATGAAGCTAAAATATCTAGTACAGTTCAACCTGTAGGTAAATTTTTGACTGCGGTTGGTCTCGACGCAAACGGAAAGCCTATTTTAGCACCTGTTGTTAATTCAAAAGTTGATGGGGATATTTATGGTACGACTGCAACAGTTTCGCCCGGACCAACTTCATACCCACTTACCGCAGCTCCGGCAGGTGACGGATTAAGTGCCATTAACACACCGGGACCATCGTCGAATTTTGCAATGAGTGTTAACTTAGGCGGTGCATTAGGTGATATCAGTTGGTTAGATAAAAATTCTACGCCAATTGTTTCTATCCAATGTCCTAATGATAAATTCGCGCCTTATACAAGTTTTGTACTTCAAGTAAATACACCGACAGGTCCTCAACCGGTAATTGAAGTTCAAGGTGCCTATTTAGTTCAAACTAAAGCAGATACGCTCGGTACCAATGCTGCGTTCAGTAAAGTAATTGATAAATATAATCCTTACAAAACTTTATCCGGTCCGCGTTCCGGTGGTATTGCCGGCGCTGGCACAAAAAATCCTACGGGTTTATTTGCTGCACTTGGTGGTTCAGACAATGATACAGCTCCTTGGCAATTTTGGTCTTTGACTCAAACCTACGGTAAAGATTCAGCTTCTTTAGCAGGTAGTATCGGAATGACAGCTGAATTAACAGTTGCCGGTACCGGAAAAGCGAGAGCAAATTTATACATCGACTCTATCATGACTTTCACTGTACCGCGTATGTGCGTCGTTTTAAATTTACCGTGTAAAGGTGTAGTAACATCAACAGAAGAATTATTGCAAGCTTCAGCTAATAAATTAACAATAGCACCAAATCCTGCGATTTCTGCCATCACTTTTGAAAGCGAAGTTTTCAATCCGATACACGCTATTGAAATTTATGATTTAAGTGGTCGTCAAATGGTTCAAATCAACAACATCAACAGTGCTGTTTATAATTTACAACGCAATGCGATACCAAGTGGTATGTACATTGCGAAAGTAAAATTTGAAGGCGGTATTTTGACGAAAAAAGTATTGTTCCAAGACTAAGTTATAGATTATAGGTTATTAAGAAAATTAATTTTTAATTTTTAATTAAAAAAAATCCGGCAGTAGAATCTTATTGATTTCTATTGTCGGATTTTTTATTTTGAATGAGATTTTAATTGTAAAGACCCGATTCTCGCGTATCCTCTCTACAATTTACTCCGCAGAAAAAAAATTGAAAAGTGTTTATGAAAATGTTGAATTAAAACGAAAAAACATTTACCTTTGCGAACTTTTTCAAAAGAACGCTTCGAGTGTTTTTTATTCAATCAAATTAAACGATGCAAACGGTTTCAATACAAGGTACATTACGCGCACAAGTTGGTAAATCTGCTACAAAAGTAGTTCGCGCTCAAGAAGAAATCCCATGTGTATTATACGGCACAGGTGAAAATATTCATTTCACAACAAATTGGAATGAAGTACGTCATTTGATTTACACACCGGATTTTAAAACGGCTGAACTTATTGTTAATGGTGCAACTTACAAAGCTATTTTGAAAGATGTTCAATTTCATCCGGCGACAGAAAAAATTTTACACATTGATTTTTTAAAATTAACTCCGGGACATTCCATAAATGTGAGCGTACCTTTACGCTTGCACGGCAGTTCTCCGGGTGTAAAATCAGGTGGTCGTTTGGTTCAAAGCGTACGAAAAATAAAAGTAAAATGTTTACCCGAACAACTCGTTGATGAAGTGGTGCTTGATATTTCTAATTTGGATTTGGGTCAAACTGTGCGCGTGCGCGATATTCAAGCACAAGCCGGTATTGATATTATGATGACATCTTCAATTCCGGTGGCTATGGTTGAAATTCCACGTGCATTGAAACAAGCAGCAACAGCAGAAGCAAAAACTGCAACGAAGAAAAAATAAATAATTAATGGTTTTTCGTTTTTAAAACAAAATAGCGCGAAGAAATGTAAAATTTCTCCGCGCTATTTATTTTAAAAAGTCAGTCTATAATTTAAGCAAGGCTTCCTTATAATAATGTGGGCAATTTATTCTTCTGCGAAAGTCTCGTTGATTTAAAAGTACACTAAAAAAAATTAAGAAATGTTTCTATTTTATTTAAATATTCGAGTTTTGTAAAAACACGTCTTTCGACAAGCACTATAAAGTGCATTACTTTATTTCATCAATGAAAAAAATATTAATTGCAATCGCTTTTTTACTGCCGATGAGTTTACCGTTACTGTCAGCTCAAACTGCTTCAACACGAAAAGTTGCGGAAGCAGAAAAAAATAATAGTACACCTTTAAGCGTCACAACCGCATTCAAAAAACGCTTTCCCACAGTAACAAAGGTAAGTTTCGGTCGCGAAAAAAACGGTGAGTATGAAGCTGAGTTTAAGTTAGACGGTGTGAAATCATCTGCCAATTTTACTGCCAAAGGTACTTGGAAAGAAACTGAAAGTGAAATTTCTGCCGGCATGTTACCGGCAAATATTATTCAATCAATTTCTGTAATAATATCCGCAAGCTAAAATTTTAGGTGCCGCCAAAATTGTTACGGCTGATAATGGCACACGCTACGAAGCTGATTTGAAAATAGGTATGAAAAAGAAAGAAGTTTTATTTTATGAAGCGGGTAATTTGGTGAAATAGTTTGAAATTAGGGTTAGAAAAGATGGGATTATAATTAATTTAATACAAAGGCCCACTTTTTACGGTGCGCTTTTATTTTTCTTTATTCATTTTTCGTTTTTCATTTTTTAAATATCGCGCCCAAAGCCACAATCACCCAAATAATATTTACCGCCATAGAGGGGTAAGCATCATGGAAATAAGTATTGATAATCAAAAAAAGACTGCCGATGATATTTAATGCAATATAAAGCGGTTGAGTCGCCGGCAATTTTCCATAAATGTTCATCG
>JAYTNA010000685.1:0-3249 GCA_043748865.1 Saprospiraceae bacterium | reverse complement strand
TAACCGACCAACCGACCAACCGACTGTTATTACTATTCCCAAAATCGGCGACAAAAAAAAACTGCTTGATTTATCTATAAAAAATGCCGAACACTATATGCAACAAATTCAAGAACGCGAAGCCTTACGCGCAGAAAAAGAATCGTCGTCGGAGCGAATCATGAAAACTTTACAGAGCGATTTAAGTATGAAAGAATTACCGGATCATATCGAATGTTTTGATAACTCGAATTTGGGTGGTACAAATCCGGTTTCCGCTTGTGTAGTTTTCAGAAATGCAAAACCCTCCAAAAAAGATTACAGGCACTACAACGTAAAAACTGTCGAAGGTCCGAATGATTTTGCAACAATGGAAGAAGTCGTTTATCGCAGGTACAAACGTTTACTCGCCGAAGGCAGCAGCTTGCCGCAACTTGTGATTATTGACGGCGGTAAAGGACAACTTTCATCGGCGATGAAAAGTATTACGGCTTTAGATTTAGTTGGAAAGATGGTGGTAGTAGGAATTGCAAAACAACTCGAAGAAATATTTTTTCCCGATGACCCGCTACCTTTGTATATCGATAAAAAATCAGAATCGCTCAAACTCATTCAACAATGTCGGAACGAAGCGCACCGATTCGGCATTACTTTCCATAGAAATCAACGCTCTAAAAATTTTATCACAACGGAATTATCCGGCATAGAGGGCATTGGCGAAAAAACCGTTGAAAAACTTTTAGCGCATTACGGTTCCGTGAAGCGTGTTAAAGGAGCATCGCGAGAAGAATTGGAAAGCGTCGTTGGCAAAACCAATGCAAAAAGATTGATTACTTATTGGATTAAGGAAAAAATTTCTTAGGAATGTGATAGGCAAGCGGTATTGCCAGAAAAGATAAACATACAGTTAGAGTTTATTTATTTCTTTTCCTTGCTATTACTTATTTCATCAAAAAATTTATGCATTTGGCTTACGCTTCTTGAGGCATTGTCAAAATCAAATTCCGGCAATTTTTTTATATTTTCAATCGCTGTATTCTTGCTTTTTAGAAGTTTTGAATAAATATCGTTGTTTTGTTTTGTGAAATACTTTTCTGTTTTTTCATAGTCGGGTAAATATTTTAATAATTGTTTTTGTGCAGCATCACAATTATTGAAAGGTTTGTACGTCAGTTCATAGTGTAATAAAAACCAAAATTCTAAACACGGATTGTTTATGATGATTGTAATAACTGAATGATTTTGTAATTTTTCGCAATATTCTTTCAATTCTTGAGAAGCCGATTTTTTACCTTTTTTTGCTTCTCGTGTTTCGCCTAATATTGTGTCAAAGTCAATTATCCAAAACACTTTATCTTTTTTAAAAATTTTACTTTTATTTGCTTCAGAAATTATATTTTTGAATTGCTCTTCAAGTGTTTTTTTTACAGTAAGTCGAGGTTTTATGATGATATTAAGATCGCGTTCAGTCCTTTGCATCATATCAAAATACCATTTTTCTGTTTGACCATCACCAATTATAGTAAATGTTGGCTTATTATTATACTTTGCAGGGATTTTACTTTTACTTCTCATGTTCCGTATCAATATATTTATCAAATAAACGGGGAGTACCTCCAAACTTTCCGGCTTTGTAGGCATTAAGAATGTTAGATTTATTTCTTATTATTTTAGTATCAAAATCATCTAAAGAATATAATTCTGTTGAGCTTAATTCATTTTTTTCAGTAAACCATATTACATCGTTTCTAAAAATATCTTTATCTTCTAAAAACTCTCGATTATGCGTTGTCGCAATTATTTGAGAATTTTTTGCATTAATTAGAAAAGTCAACAAGAAATGAATTAATAAATCAGGATGTAATGAAGATTCTAATTCATCAATAGGAAATGCAATTGAATTATCAATTAATAAACTTAATAATCCGGCGAAGCCAAAGTAACGTTGAGTGCCTTGCGATTCATCATTAAAAGACAAATTATATTTTAAATCAGAAATAGTATGTTCAAATTCAATATCTGTTGATTTAAATTTCGCTTTATCAGCCACTACTGTTGTTGTTACAAATTTTGACTTTTCGTATTTATTTCTTGACAACTGAGAATCTAAAAGTTTTACTAAGTCTTGATTCTTTTCGATTTCTTTCTCTCTAATAATAATATTAGAGATATTAAAGTCTGCTTTTTTTAGAATGTCAGTCAAAGTGATCTTATTTATTTCAGTCTTATTAATTTTATCAATCACATACATCTCTAAAATTGTTTTTGTCAAAATCAATGGTTTTAAGTAATTTGAAAACCAATCAGTTACATCTTTTAATTCAGGCAATACAATATTTGTTTTAAGAAATCCGCCTAAAACTGTATTATTCCATAAAGTATTAGCCTCTAAAGTTTTTTCAAATACCTTATCTTTCTTTATTTTACTGCCAAAACTTATTTCTGTAAATTGATTGACCAAATCAGTAGTTCTTTTAAAAACTATTGCTTTATTAGGTTTGTAATAATTGAGTTCTTCTTTTACAATGGCTCTTTTATTGAACTCTACTTCGTAATAATACCTTGTATTATTTTGAACAAACTCTATCGAAAGAATTGAATTTTGAATGGGTGTTTGCTCGTCAAAAAGGAATGGGTTAAAATTTAATTCTTCTGTTTTTATTGAATCCGGATTTAAAACCAAATCTCTTAAAAAATTCAAAGCCGCTACTATTGTTGTTTTACCGGAAGCATTCGCACCATAAATCAAACCCAATTTTAATAAACGCAAACCGGGAATTGGTTGCATGACATAATACTCTTCGAGATGCGTAGATTTAGATGCTTCGAAAGAAATTGTCTGCTTATCTTTTACTGAACCGAAATTTTGAATACTGAAATTTATGATCATTTTATTGTCTATTTTTGCATTGTTTATGCAAATCTAAGATAAAAAATCAGAAATAATAAGTTTTTTTATTTTATTTTTACGAAATTAAAAATTTCAAAACCTAACCGCCATTACAAAGCTCGGTAAAATTGGTAATTGATTCACGCGCTTATAATTTACACGATCGAAATAAAAAATATTTTGACGGTCTTGTGCATTCGTGACACTTGCCGTGACATCTAAACCGGAGCATTTGCCGAATGCGAAATTATGTTTCAAAGATAAATCTACGCGACTGTAATCCGGCAAACGTCCGCCGTTGCGCGTATCGGAATATAAAATTCCTAAATTCGGATTGCCCGTTAAAACATCTGTGCCTATGCCGCCGGTGAAAATATAAT
>JAYTNA010000684.1:0-10155 GCA_043748865.1 Saprospiraceae bacterium | reverse complement strand
CGGTGAAAGTATTGCCCGCAACAATTGCATATTCTAAACCGGTTGTGTTACCGCTATAATCGCCCGTTAAACCTATTGAAATATTATTTTGTGTCGGATTGCTGCAATTCGGTGCTTGTTGCATTACGGTTGCTGTTATGGTAGAAATTATTTCAATAATAATCTGACCACCACCGGTATTTGTAGCACTGTTGCTTTGATTTGTACCCGTGTTGTAGGAAGTGCCACCAAAACCGTCATCCGGAACGCCTCCTTGATCGCCCTTTCCGCCATTTCCACCTGTATATCCTCCTCCTCCTCCTCCTCCTCCGGAAGAACCTTCATTACCGCCGTTAAAACCATAGGTGGCAGTTGCTGTGTTTATTCCGCCGCCGCCGCCACCGACGACGCCGCCGATACCGATGGCACCATCATTTCCTGTTCCGCCGATACCTGAAGCATCCGCATTACCTCCTCCACTGGATAAATGATGTCCGCCGCCGCCGCCGCCGGCAACTATTAAAACCGCTCCGTTTTTAATGCTTACTGCTGAACCACCGCCGCCGTTACCTGAATAGATAGTGCCATAGCCAAGTCCGTATGCACCGACAATATATCGGAGTTCTTGCCCCGAAATTACTGTAAACTCTCCTATCATCACGGCTCCTTTTCCGCCTTGGGTCTTGTCAGTATATCCGTTTCCACCTTTCCCGCCTTTTGCAGTGATACGAATTTTGTAAGGACCGCCGGTCGGAACTGTCCAAGAACCGAAAGTGTTACAAATGCCGCCGCTACAATTAACGGTGTTAGTGACGTTTACGACGGTTGTTTGCGCTTGCGCCGTAAAAAAAAGAAACGCCAACACAACCAAAGACAAAACTTGTCTTCGCGTGTTTTTAAAAATACTTCCTAAAGAAGTAAAGCGCGGATTGTTTTCCGTCGCGTGTGTTTGTTTCCGAATCGTGTTCGGTTTGATTTCATTACCGGTAAAGTTGCTCATCGTGTATAGAATTTTATTAAAAAATTTAAAAAATTGTTTTCGCTCAAAAAATTTTGTTGTCATTTGGTTTTTTAGTTTTTTTTTAAAACATTCATTTGTCTTTTATTTGTCTTTTTTGTTTTCATTCTACAAAGTTACGGAAAGTTTTTTAAACAAAAGTCTCAATCATACACCCCATTTGTCTCATTCATACACCCCAATCGTATTATTTTTTTGAAAATTGAATCCTCCTCCTAATAATTTGAGCCGGCAGCCTAATAAAAAAAGTCGCACAAAGAAATTTTTCTTCGTGCGACTTTTATTTGCTCATATCTAAATCAATTAACCAATCACCAATTAACCAATCACCAAAAATACTATTCAATTTTCAAAATTTTCATACCACGCAATTTCAATTGCTCATTTAATCTCGATAAATCAGTAAATTTGATTTTTTGCCATTCCGACATCAAATTGTCGTTTTGTTTTTGCAAATCATTCACGGCACTGATAGTTTGTGTTGTCGGCTGAAAATCTGTGTCGTGTAAAATTTCAAAAACGCCGGCAAATTTTCTTTTAAGTACATTCGGATTCAGATCGCCTTTTTCAAATAAGGTTATTTTGTTTGAAAAGTTGCTCAGCATTTTTAAACTATCCCTCGTTTGCAGTCTGCCGACATTCGACAATTGTTTTTTTAAAGAAGCCCATTCGTCATTAATTTGGGTCAATTTTTTTCTGGCGTTGTAACATAGCAGCGATAAATCGTGTTGACGCTGCAACGCATTACCGACTCCGGCGTTAATACCAAAGTTAGTCAAACGCGGATCTTGTTTCACGGCAAAAGTTGATGAATAAATTTTGCCATCAACGGTGAGTTCGACGATATAATTGCCGGGCAAAACCCAAGGTGATGTCGGATTAGGAGCTGTGTTTTCATAAGTCGCGGCAATCGGATATTCCGGTGCTTCGTTGAGCGGTGTATAATGTAAATCCCATACAAAACGATGCGCACCTGCTTGACCTGAAATTATTTTTTGCGGACGAATCCAATACGCCGGAATGTTTACTGACGGAATTTTATAGAGTGTATCGTCGCTGCGAAAAGAGCAAATGAGTTGTTGTGCCGCATTTTTTATATCTAATTTGACGACGTTTTTCGCATCGTGTTTCAAAAAATAATCTATGACGGCTCCGTCCGGCGGATTTTCTCCGGCGGGTTCTTCTTGCGGTATCGGTGTGTCTGTTCCCATATTCCAACGCACGCGATAAGCATCTTGCGGTGCAAAAAGTAAAACGTCTTGTTTGACATTGTTCAACGACATTTGCCGAATGGGCGTAATATCGTCCAAAATCCAAAAAGAACGTCCATGTGTGCCGACAACTAAATCATTGTTTTTTATCACTAAATCACGCATAGAAGTCGCCGGCATATTCAAACGCAAGGATTGCCAATTAGCTCCGTCATCAAAAGAAACATAAACGGCGCGTTCCGAACCGGCAAAAAGCAAACCCGCGCGTGTCGGGTCTTCTCTGATAGCATTAATAGGTTCGTTGGTTGGTAAACCTTTTGTGATTTCCGTCCAAGTTTTTCCGTAATCGCTTGTTTTATAAATATGAGGTTTCATATCGTCGAGACGAATCGCATTAACGGCTGCATAAGCCGTACCGACATCTGTATGACTTGCTTCTATCAATGAAATTTTTTGCCAAGCCGTTACAGCCGGTGGCGTAATGTTTTGCCAATTTTTTCCACCATCGCGTGTGATGTGAATGAGCCCATCGTCGGTACCTGCCCAAATCGTATTTGAATCGCGTGGCGAAAGTGCGACGGTATAAATAACTCCGCGTCGCGGCATGGTTTTCATTTTTTCTGTTTTGAAAATACCGATACTTGCCGGCGGATCAAAATTCTCACGCGATAAATCGGGACTGATAATTTGCCACGCATTTCCGCCGTCGCGTGTTTTGAAAAGTACATTGCCGGCAAAATATAAAGTAACAGAATCAATCGGCGAAAAAATAACCGGTGCGGTCCGCAAAAAACGATATTTTCCGGAACGCACCGCTTCGGGTGCAATATTTTGAACTTGTCCGGTGCGTTTATCGAATTTTGTAATTTTTCCGCCGTAAATAATATTCGGGTCTTTAGGGTCGGGTGCGATATAACCATATTCTTCGACACCGACCGGATGCCATTCGCGTACAGTAATACCGCCGTCGTTACCTCTGCTTGAAATGCCGACTGAACCGCTTTCTTGTTGCGCACCATAAACATTGTAAGGGAAAGCGTTATCGGTATTGACGTGATAAAATTGCGCCGTCGGTTGATTGAACCACGAACTCCAAGTTTTTCCGCCATTGACTGTAACAATCGCGCCTTGATCGCCGGCGAGTAAAATTATATCCGGGTTGTCCGGATTAATCCAAAGCCGATGATAATCATCACCGCCCGGTGCGCCGCGAAATGCCGTCCAATTTTTTCCGCCGTCTTCAGATTTCCAAGTCACGACGTTAACCGCATAAACCATATCCGGATTTTTCGGATTGACTTTTATTTCCGCAAAATCGCTGCCACGTCCCCATAATCTGACATCACCGGAAAGTTTTTTCCACGAGTCACCACCATCATCCGAGCGATAAATGCCGCCGTTTTCTTCATTCGCATCCACCGTGGCATACAAGCGGTTCGGTTGATTGGGCGCGATACAAAAACCGATGCGTCCTAATTCTTCTTTGAAAGTCGGCAAACCGTTCGTCAATTTTTTCCATGTTGTACCGCCGTCAACAGATTTATATAGACCACTACCCTCTTCGGCGAACACACCGTTTTCCCAGGGTGCGAGACGTTGGGCGAATAAATCGGCGTAAATAATATTCGGATTAGTGGGGTCAATTGCCACTTGAATCGCGCCGGTGTTTTCATCAATAAATAAAACACGCTCCCAATTCATGCCGCCATTTGTTGTTCTGTAAACACCCCGTTCCGTATTTGCGCCGTAAGGATGACCAAGTACCGCCGCAAAAACGCGATTCTTTGTAGTTGGGTCAATTGCCAATCCACCGATTTGTTGTGCATCGCGCAAACCTGTATTGAACCAATTTTTTCCGCCGTCAACGGATTTATAAATGCCGTCACCGACAGATAAATCCGGTCTTTGCAAACCTTCACCGCTCGCCGCGTAAATTGTATTCGGGTCGGAAGGTGCGACTGCTACGTCGCCGATAGAACCGGTCGGTTGCTCGTCGAAAATAGATTTCCAAGTTCTGCCATAGTCATCTGTTTTCCAAACGCCGCCATTGTTTACGCCGATATAAAAAGTATTCGGTTGTTCGCGCACACCGCAAGCACCAACCGTTCTGCCGCCGCGATAAGGACCAATCATGCGCCAACGCATGGCATTGAAGAAATTAGTGTCGTAACTTTGTGAAAATCCTGAGTAGGTTTGTAATATTGTGATGAAAATAACCACCGTTAGTTTTAGCAATCTCATTTTGTTTATCATTAAAATTTCAAAGTGCAAGAAAAGCATTTTTTTGTATTTTTTATAATTCTCTAATAATTAATGGGCGTTGTCCTATTAATTGTTATTATTACAAGCGAATTAAAACGGTTAACGAAACACAACATGAAAATTCTCATCATCCGTTTTTCCTCTATCGGCGATATTGTTTTAACAACGCCTGTTGTGCGTTGTGTGAAACAACAAACTGATTGTGAGATTCATTTCTTGACGAAAAAAAAATTTGAAAAAATATTAGAAAATAACCCGCATGTAAAAAAAGTTTGGACGATTAAAAAAAATGTTTCGGAAATTTTTTTTGAAAAAAATATTTTAAAAATACTTTTTCAAAATTATTTTTTCAAAAAAATTTTCAAAAATTATTTCAAAAAAAAATCTGAAAACCATTTTGGAAATAATTCCGGTATCGAAAAAGAAAATTTCGATGTCATCATTGACTTGCATAATAATTTGCGCAGCCGACTCATTTCTTTTTTACTCGGCGCAAAAACTTTTCGTTTCGATAAACTTAATTTTGAAAAATGGCTTTTGGTAAATTTTAAAATAAATCGCTTGCCGAAAATTCACATTGTTGATAGATATTTAAAAACCGTTGTTTCATTGAATGTAAAAAATGATGGCGCAGGTTTAGATTATTTTATTACCGATAAAGATGTGGTGAACATCCCGGCTCTGACCAATTATTTCATTTATCCGAACGGCTACATTGCTTTCGTGATTGGTGCCGCACACGCCACAAAGCAATTGCCCGAAAATAAAATCGTTGAAATTTGTAAAAAAATAAATCTGCCTATATTTTTACTCGGCGGCAAAGAGGATGCAGAACGCGGAGAAGTCATAAAAAAAATGTGCGGCGTTCATGTTTTAAATTTATGCGGACAACTCAACCTCAATCAATCGGCATCGGTAGTGCAACAGGCAAAACAAATTATCACGCACGATACCGGTTTGATGCACATCGCGGCAGCATTTAACAAAGATATTATTTCCTTTTGGGGCAACACCATTCCTGAATTTGGTATGGCACCTTATCTCTCGAATAAAAAGATGCAAGAAAAAGCCGATGAACAAATGATGGAAGTACACGGTTTATCGTGTCGCCCGTGTTCAAAAATTGGTTTTGCGGTTTGTCCGAAAGGGCATTTTAATTGTATGAATTTGCAACAGATAACCTTTTAATTTTTATCAGTTTCTAAAGTTCTTTTAATTAGACTTGTCATCATCATTTTCTTCAACTTCAGCAGACGGGGAAAATAATTCGCTTAAAACTAAATTGAAATCCGGAAAAATAATGGAGGGCATCGTTTCATCGCTTACAAAAATTGATGGATTACTAAATACGCCGTCTTCGAGCGCATTAAAGCGCGTCACTGTTTCATGATACGGATCCACTACCCAATATTCGCGCACACCCGATTCGGCGTATAATTCTTTTTTAATTTTCATTTCGTGCATAGAATTTCCGGGCGAAAGAATTTCAATAATCAAATCCGGTGCACCCAAGCAACCGCGTTTATCTATTTTTTTCGGATCACAAACAATACACAAGTCTGGCTGAATAACTGTATAAACTTGTTTATCTGATTTAAGAGACTTTTTTTTATCAAATAAACGCACATCAAAAGGCGAAGCAAATGCCTTGCAAGGATATTTTTTGAAATGATTACCAATGATCAGCGTTAAATCCCAAGAAAGTGTTTGATGCTTAGAACTTGGTGCCGCCATCTTAAAAATTTTACCTCGAATAAGTTCTAAGGCTTGATCGAATTTCCAAGAAAGATAATCTGCGTAGGAATAAACGCCATTTGGGTCGAGTTGCGAAAAATTTGTGATAACAGCCATACTAAAAAATTTATGCAAAGTTATAAGAAATACAAAAAAATACTCAATTTTTAAATTAAAAATTCGGCATTATCTTATAGCACAAGCGAGTTAAAATATCTTAAAAAAACGGTTTTAAAAATGTTTTGTTTTTTCTATGAATAAGTCTTTGTTAATTTGCAATATTTTTATGATAATGTGCTATGGATTTAAGGTTAATTTAAAATCATTAACCATTAACCATTATTTATGATTTTCCATATACAACCAAACGAGAAAGAAATTTTTGACATCGTAAGCAACACTGCTAAGGCATTGAATTTGCCGGCGTTTGTTGTCGGCGGATTTGTGCGCGACAGATTATTGTCCCGTCCGTCGAAAGATATGGACATTGTTTGTCTCGGTTCCGGTATTTTTTTAGCGGAAAATGTAGCAAAGCGGATGCACCCGCAACCCAAAGTAGTTGTGTATGAACGTTTCGGTACGGCGATGTTGCGGTATAAAAATGTGGAAGTAGAGTTTGTTGGCGCGCGAAAAGAATCTTACAGAAGAGACAGCAGGAAACCGAGTATTGAAGAAGGTTCCTTGGAAGACGATCAAAATCGCCGTGATTTTACAATCAATACACTCGCCGTGAGTTTGAACGATGATGATCTCGGCGATATTATTGATCCGTTTGAAGGCATTAGAGATATTGAAAGTAAAATTATTCGCACACCACTCGAACCGGGAAAAACTTTCAGTGATGATCCTTTGCGTATGATGCGTGCTATTCGTTTCGCCGCGCAACTCAATTTTACGATTGAACCGCGTACGCTCAACGCGATTTCCGAATTTGCCGATCGCATTCGTATTGTATCAAAAGAACGGATAATTGTTGAGTTGGAAAAAATTTTGAAAAGCCGCGTACCAAGTGTCGGATTAATTTTGATGTTTAAAACCGGTTTGATGCACATTATTTTTCCGGAATTTGTTGCCCTGCAAGGTATTGAAGCCAAAGATGGTTTGCGCCATAAAGATATTTTTTATCACACGTGCCAAGTCGTGGATAATATAGCGCGACATACCGACAATATTTGGTTGCGTTGGGCGGCAATAATGCACGATATTGGCAAACCCGCTACAAAACGTTTCGATAAAGAAGAAGGTTGGACTTTTCACGGGCATCAAGAAGTGGGTGCTGCGATGGTACCGCGTTTGTTTCGTCAATTAGGTTTGCCGGTTGATGATAGAATGCGGTATGTACAAAAATTAGTGAAATTGCATCATCGTCCGGTGGCATTAACGAAAGAAGAAATTACAGATTCTGCCGTGCGCCGTTTATTGTTTGATGCGAATGAGGATCTCGAAGATTTATTCACGCTTTGCGAAGCGGACATTACATCGAAACAACCGGAGCGCGTAAAACGCTATCTCGCTAACTATCAATACTTAAAACAGCGTTGTGTAGAAGTAGAAGAAAGTGATAACGTCAGAAATTGGCAGCCTCCGGTGTCGGGAGAAATGATAATGGAAACATTCGGTATTCCACCATCAAAAGAAGTAGGTGTGATAAAATTAGCAATTAGAGAAGCGATTCTTGATGGTATCATTCCCAATAATTTTGGTGTAGCGTTTAACATGATGCTCGATGAAGGAAAAAAATTAGGATTGACTGTAAAAAAAAATTGATAATGGACAACGATTTAATCGACAATTGACAACGGTATAATAGACATGATAGTTGACAGGTGACATTGCCAATAATAATTAGTCGTTGTCCTAATGTCAATTGTCAATTATGAACTGTGCATTGTATTTTTTTTGAAAATTCCTTGCAATATATTGGTTTAAGAACTACTTTTGCAATTCTAAATTCGGTTCGGTAGCTCAACGGATAGAGCAACTGCCTTCTAAGCAGTAGGTTATTGGTTCGATTCCAATCCGAATCACGAAAAAATGAAGATAGACTTACTGATTTTGGACTTATTGAATTTTTTTTTCCATTGTCAGTAAGTCCTTCGTCAGTAAGTCCAAAATCAGTAAGTCCAAAATCAGTAAGTTTATCTTCATTTCAGTACTTTTCTTTTCATCAAAACCCTGCCACCTAATTTTTTCACGACGTCAAATTGATCTTTCAAAGCCGGCACTTCAGAATCAAACGTAAAATAATAATTCATGCCTGCCGGATGAATTTTACCGTTTGATTCCGGCACATTAATCCACCATTCTCTACCCTCTTCTTCGATATGAAATAAAAAAGAAGGCATCATCCAACTGTATGTCGCTAATTTTATTTTCTTTTTCTCCGGGTCGTTTTGATATTCTTTTTCAAGGTATTTCAATACTTTTTTTGTGTCTGAATCATACCACCATTCGTAACAGGAGTGCGTATTAATATGACTGAAGAAATGATACGCTAACGGTAAACCCGCAACAAGCGCGACAACATTGAGTATTTTTTTGTTTTTTTCATACAAATTACTGAACAACAAAGCAATCGGTAAAGCAGCTAAAGGAAAGAAAAATAAAGCCGTGCGCGTTTGTAAATAGGGCGTATGCACGATATAATACTGAGAAATATTGACAACAACAGTCGTTACCAATAAAATAAACGCAAATACAAACGGCGTTTGATAGGCTAATAGTTTATTTTTTCTAAAATCCAAGACACAAAAAACACCGACAAGAAATAATAAAAACAGAGCGATAATTCTAAAAAATGCTATAGTATGCGCTCCGAAATAGGAACTGCCGTACATTAAAGAATCGGTCAAAGATTTGAAAGTGTCTTCATAAAAACCTTTGTTGCCCCAAAATACAAATTGATTCGTCGCACGCATTCTCGTTATCGGCAAAAAACTGAGTGCCGCTAAAAGTACAGTGAAAGCAAAAAGTATTGCTAATTGAAAGAAATTTTTTCGTTCAATAATTATAAATACGCCAAGTAAAAAACACAGCGCGACATAAAAATTTAAAGTCGTGAAATTGGTGTAAACGGACAGAACACCAAACAGTGCAGAGAAAAAAATGGGTTTATTTTTTTGTGTTTTTAAATATTGAAGTGCAAAATAGATACTGCTCATCATAAATGCACAAGCCAAACCGTAACCGCGTGCTAACGAAAAAAAATCTAAGAAATAAGGATTGCCGACCAAAAGTAAAAGACTTACTGATGATTGAATTACTGATGCCTGATTTTTTTGTCTATTGTCAATCAATCCATTGTCAATAAGTCCATTTTTATTAAATCCATTCGTAATTTTATAAGAAAAATAAAAATAAACGATAAAACCCAAAAGATTTGGAATGCGACAAACAAGTGCGGTCATACCAAAAATATTGGTAAAAAATTTCACCAACAGCGTATGTAAAATATGATTATTCGGCACCGCCGAGCGGCTGTAAGAGACAATTTGACTGAAGGAATCGCGTGAATACTCCAAACAAGTTTTTACTTCGTCGCACGTCATCGGCACTTTAACCGCTCGGACGATTAAATAAACCAAAATAACGAAACCTCCAAGAAAGAAAGAAAAATCTTTGGATTTGTAGTTTATCATTTTGCACCTAATTTTTTCGCTTTCTCAGGCATAAAGTGCTTGAGAGCACGATGAGCGTGGAAAATTACGGAAGTAGTATTGAATAAAAAAACCGGTTTGAAACAAAATTTCAAACCGGTTTTTTTATTTTTAGAAAACGTCATCAATTAAGCGCAAACGCCAATGCACGCCGCTCCGACCATGCAAATATTTTATCTTTTGCCGAAATAAATCCGCAATGCCCGCCTAATTTTGGTGTTTCCAGAAAAACATTTTGCAATTTTTTTATCACTTCATACGGATAGCATTTTTCACCGAGCATCGGATCGTTTAA
>JAYTNA010000683.1:0-1945 GCA_043748865.1 Saprospiraceae bacterium | reverse complement strand
CCTCGCTTTGATATTTCGCCCTTTCAGGGCTATTAATTACTAAACATACGATTCTCCGGAGTCGGCAAAAAGAAACTGCAGTTGAACAAAGATACTATCGGATAGAATAACGCTTCATTTTAGTTTTTTGTTAGAAATGAAAAAAAATAAATCTTGTACTACAACATTATCTAAAAAATGCTTTAATTTTGACGTAGTTTCTACTCATTGAGATTTTTAAACCCAATAGAATACCTATAACCACTTTTGCATTGCTTTATGAAAACTTTATCGCCTGTTACATTAAGTATTTCGATTTTGGATTTTCGATGTCATTTTGCCCAATTTTTTTCTTTTTTCTTTTATTAAATTCTTTATTAACTATTGTTATCTTGCATCGAAAAAAATAGTTCATTAAGAAAAAATTTGGACATTAGCCGCCTGCACCGCGAAATATAATTTTTTTTAACGAACCATTGAAAATGAAAACTTATTTTATTTATCCAATTTAAAATCAAAGAAAATGGCATTCATAATTTCTGAACCTTGTATTGGTTGTAAAGATGCTTCATGTGTTGCAGTTTGTCCAGTTGATTGCATTTACGAAGGTGAAGACCAATATTATATTAATCCTGATGAGTGTATTGATTGCGGAGCTTGCGAACCCGAATGTCCTGTGCAAGCAATCTTTGGCGATGATTTGGTGCCTGAACAATGGAGTAGTTTTATAGAAAAAAATAAAAGTTTTTTTGGATTAGCTCCACGAGCCAAAATAATACGCAATTCAAAAACCTCATAGGACACAAAAGAAAAATAATCACGAAGTGCGAAAATAGCAAAAACGCTTTTTATCGCGCGTGCGCCGATTTTTTTCCAAATCGTATTGGATACCGTTTGCCCCTCTGTACCGGCAATAATTATACATTTTAACAACGGCGACATGTACGCACCGTTCAGATAATGTATTCCTCATCGAGGTTAAATAAATGTTTTTGACAAGTCATCAGTAAGCGGTTTTATTTTTACAAGCAGTTGTTTTTGCGTTAATAGAGCACAGTAAATAAATAATCTTTTTGTCCAAAAAATTTATTCAAATTTTTTTTTAATTCTTGTGACGTTTAAATAATTGATTGTCTTTTTTGTAGATAAAATATTACCAAAAAATATTCGAAAATATTATTTAAAATAAAAAAAATGTCGGACATTTAGAGAAATTTTTTCTTCTAACACTAATTAATAAAATTTTTAAAACCAATAGAATAACCTGTAACCACTTTTGCATTGCTGTATGAAAACTTTCTCGTCTGTCGCATCGAGATTTTCGATTTTAGCTCGTCAATCTTTTTTCTTTTTTCTTTTTTCTTTTTTCTTTTTTTCTGCTTGCCGACATAAAACCGTAGCACCACACATGACAGCAGATATTGCCAATTATGTGTATGCTTACACCAACGGTTCAATCGCAGCCGATCAACCCGTGAAAGTGCGTTTCACCTCTGCACTCGTTCAGCCTGAAGAAATCGGAAAACCTGTTGACAATGGCGTGTTCAATCTTTCGCCAAATGTTGCCGGCACTGCGATTTGGGAAGATGTGCAAACTATTCGTTTTACGCCTTCCGAAGGTTTTGAAACCGGCAAATGGTACACATCAAAAATTCAATTGAGCAGATTGTTCAAAAATATTGCCGATAAAGCGCAAGAATTTTCTTTCGAGTTTAATATTCGCGAAATGACTTTCGCACTCGAAACCGATGGCATTGAACCGGAAACAGCAGGCGATATGACAAAACAGGTTTTGTCCGGCACACTTACAACAACGGATAAAGTAGATTCTAAAAAAATGGAAGATGTAGTTGTGGCAACCGAAAATGGAAAAAACTTGCCGGTATCATGGATAAATAGCGACGACGGTAAACACCACGAGTTTAAAATCAGAAGCATTGAACGCACAAACGATGTCAATACCGTA
>JAYTNA010000682.1:0-2944 GCA_043748865.1 Saprospiraceae bacterium | reverse complement strand
AATTTAGCACGGTTATTTGTGAAAGGCAATACGCAATTTGTCGGCAACACTGTCTCGTTGTCGTCAGAAGGAAACGGCAGTATGTACAGCGAATTGGGTTTAAGTGCTGCATACAGTATCAACGACAATTTCACTATTGGCGGGCGCGTAAAATATTTATCGGGTATTGCAGCTGTTTTTACAACGCGAAAAAAATTCGATGCCAATTTCGACGCACTCGGTGCGTCACTCAATATTAATTCCGATTTTGCTTTGCAGACTTTCGATGAAAATAAATTGGGAGGCATAAATAATGCTACCGATTTATTGTCGCACGGTTTATTCGGCTCCAATTCCGGCTATTCTTTCGATTTAGGCGGCAGTTTTAAAATCGGTAAAATAAAATTAGCCGCAAGTATTATCGATATTGGCGGCACTATTAATTGGACAAACAACGGTAAAACATACAGCACATCCGGCAATACAGTTTACGTCGGCGACAACGCCGCCAATTTTTTTAATGCCGATAATTATAAAACATCATATTATATTGATACGCTGAAAAAATATACCAATTACACCGAAACGAGTTCGGCAAAATATACTCAGACTTTACCTTTACGAATGTATTTGAGTGGCAGCTATCAACTCAATGATACTTGGACTTTCGGTGCGCTTTTCTACAACGAAAGCAACAGTGTCAATAACGGTGTCGGATTTACAATAAACGCCGCTGCTCAAATCGGAAAAATACTCAACTGCGGATTGAGTTACGGTTTGCGCAACAACGCCCTCGATAATTTAGGTTTACACGTCGTTTTGAAATTAGGTCCCATTCAATTATATGGCGTGACTGACAATTTTACGGCAGCATTTCGTATTTATGATGTGAAAACGGCGAACGGTAGAATCGGGATGAATTTGGTATTTTAGGAACGTGAAATTAATTATTTTTTTTGCGACAACAAGACCACCAACGTCGCTTGTTCCGGACTCACGACTTTATCAATGCGGCATAAAAATTTCGGTTGAATTTCTGTGGGTTCGGAAAGTTTTATTTTATCTTTCAATACCTCAATCGCTTCAGCCCATGCGGTAAACGGTGCTAATTTCGGCGACATTTTCGACATATCTTTGAATTGTTTTACAGCCAATTGAATCCAAAAACTATCCGGTGCATCCATGAATTTTCCATGAATAATAAAAGAAAATTGTTGTTGAATATCTTCGCAACCGGATTGTTCCACTTCTAACAAATAATTATCCTTAAATGCAACCATCTCTATACCTGTTCCGTCTTTTACTTGAAAAAAATGTTTTTTTACATTGTGCATCGTATCGCTGAAAATTGCCGTCGGATCTCCGTATTTACAAGGCGCAGTCGTTTTTGTTTTACAACTTATAATTGACAACAGACAACAGACGACAGACAACAGACATCGGATTTTTGACGACTGACAACGAACGGTTGGCAATTTAAGATTCATTTTATATTTTTGATAACAATCGCCGTTTAAAGGAAAGCAGTATTTTTTCATTTTTGTAAAGTGCGTTTTATTTGTCCATTTTCTGTTGTCCGTTGTCCGTTGTCTGTTGTCAAAAGTCTATTGTCCGTCGTCCGTCGTCCGTTGTCCAATTGATAATTTGTCATTACCTGCGTGTCTTTCTTTATCGCGGATAGATTTTTTCTGCAAATTATTTTCCAACGCCTGCGTCAAATCAATGCCGGTTTGATTCGCGAGACAAATCAGTACGAAAAAAACGTCCGCCATTTCATCGGCTAAATCGGCGTGTGCAGTTTCTTTTGATGTCGGATTTTTAAACGATTGTTCGCCGTACATACGCGCCATTAAACGCGCCACTTCACCGACTTCTTCCGTCAATATCGCCATGTTCGTCAATTCGCTAAAATAGCGAATGCCGATAGTATTTATCCAATTATCAACCGTGCGTTGCGCTTCTTGTATCGTCATTTTCTTTTTTCATTTGAAACGTTTGCCGACGTGTTTTATTTTTATGATTAAAACTCGAAATTATTCCGGTAGCCGCGTTGTTGAATCATAATTCTGCTACAAAGAAAAAAGAAAAGGACAACGAGTTTCTATATTTTAGCTATCAAAAAGAAATTATACCTTACTTTTGTCTAAATTTTTTATCCATGAAATTAACAGACAAAGAAATAGATTATCTCGAAGCGCATATTCCGGAATTGGCGCAAGCCGCCGTCACACAGGCTTATTGGAATACTTTAGCTTCCGGCAACAGCGTTTTAATAGCAGAACACGGCGCACTTGTAGAAGTTTTTCCGGATGGAATGCGCAAGTTTATTAAAAAACTCCAACCACGCGTTTGGCTTGATAGTGAACAACAGTTAAAAATAAAATGAATCAAACATCTCGTTTACGCATGTTTGCGGGACCCAATGGATCAGGTAAAAGCACATTAAAATCTGTTCTTCAACCGGAATTATTAGGATATTACATAAATCCGGATGAAATTGAAAAGCAGATTCTGTTATCCGGTATGCTTGACTTATCTCAATTTAGCATCGAAACTAATGAAAAAGAGTTACTGCATTTTTTTGAAAACTCAATCTTGTTACAAAAAGCGAACTTATTATCAGATACAGCAAGAATAAAATTTTCAAGAGGGAAACTTAATTTTGAAAATTTAAAAGTAAATTCATATTTCGCATCAGTGACTTCAGATTTTATTCGCCAAAAACTACTTGCCTCCGGACAATCTTTTACTTTTGAAACTGTGATGTCTTCACCTGACAAAATACATTTATTAGCAAAAGCTCAGAAAGCAGGTTATAGAACATACCTTTATTATGTTGCAACGGAAGACCCTAATATCAATATTTCTCGCGTAAAACAGCGGGTGAAAACCGGTGGACACAATGTACCCGAAGATAAAATCATTTCGAGGTATTATCGTTCATTGGATTTACTATTTGATGCAG
>JAYTNA010000681.1:0-2066 GCA_043748865.1 Saprospiraceae bacterium | reverse complement strand
AGATGAATTCTTTTTCAATATATTCCGGCATTTAAAATCTTATTGGGCAAAGATAGCATAAAAAAAGCGCGTATTTTCAAAAGAAAAATACGCGCCTCCTTTTAATGAATAATGCAAAGTAAAAAATGAACAATTATATTTTGCATAAATTATTCATTGTTCATTGCTCATTATTTAACCACTTGGAACAATTTTGTTCTCCAACCATCCGTACCGGAAACAGTAACGAAATAAGTGCCGGTCGCTAAATCGCCGACATTCACTTGTTGAATACCTTTTTGTACGTTTGTCAATTTCGATTTAGAAATTAAGCGTCCCAGTTGATCTGTAATATACAAATCCACTGTCAGGTTATTTTGATTCAGATCAAATTGTAATGACAAAATATTATTTGAAATAGGGTTCGGGAAAACTGTTACTTGGTTTTCTTCCCACGCCGCTAAATCTTTTGTACCTGAAATTGTTGGTTTAAATCCGGTTGTATAAGCACGTACTGTATGTTTTTGATTGCTACTCCAGCCGGAATAAAATCTATTTGCTTTAGTTGTCGCACTGTATGTCCAAATTAAATCTTTATATAAGCGCAAGTCCGGAGTTGATCCGGCCGTAGTGTAAAACGGGGGTTTAGTATTAGCCGAACCTGAACCATCATAACGCGCAATAACGGCATAAGTCGTATCATTTACAAGTTTTACGGGCGTTTTTAGTTCAACATAAACCATTGAATCGGTTTTTTCTAAGCCCGTAATTTTATAGGCTTGTAATGCTTTTGTAGTACCTTTAATGTCGTTGTAACCGATCGTACCAAAACTATTGAAATAATCATCAGGCCATAAAACCAATTGTAAACCAAAAGTATCTTTTTTAGGAATATCTGCCCAATTATGAATAGCAAAACCTAAGTGAGTTATTGCGGTTAAAGATGAGGAATCGCCCGTATAAAAAAAGTGACCTACATCAAAAACTAAACCACTATTTATGAAAGTTGCGCTATCAACACTTAAAGCATTATCAGGTACTAAATTGTCTTGCGCATAAGTATAATCGCTTATAATAAATTTATCGAATAAAGTATCTTTATTTAAACTATTACTATAAGTAACGGTATAAGTGCCTTTTTCTTTCGGGTAATAAAGTGGACCGGGTGCTACACTTGAATTGCCGGAAGCTTTAATTGTATCAATAGTTGCCAATAATGAAGTCAAAGAACCACTAGGAGCTTTTATATCCGCCTTCACTTGAACTTTTAGAATATTAGAAGTTGTAGAATTTGCTAAAGTTACAGCTAAAAATAAAGGTACCTTATCTTTAAGAGGAGAAACATAATTATATGCTGTTGAAGCATTATACAATGCCGGTACGGCAAAAGTGACGGTAGTTGTTGTCCCGGCTTTAACCGACTGCACTATTTTTTGCCCGTCTGTATAATATATCATAGCAAATGGTATTTTTAAAGTAAATGTATCTGCATTACTCGTTTGAAAAGGTGTTTCTCCCGCGCGTACATAAACTAAAATACCAATGGCACCGGCAGCTTGTGCATTTTGCGTTTTTGTAGAAAAATTACAAGTACCGCGACGAATTAAAACAATTTTTCCTTTTACGTTATTGGAAATTTTGTTACACCCAATTAATTGAGACGTAGAATCCGTTACGGTAGAGTCGATTCCGATTACAACATCGCCCGTTACACTCTGTCCGGGAATGAGCGTTCCGAAATCCGTGGCATTAAAATTAATAATTTTTCCGGCAATAGCTGCGGGTGCATTAATCGTTACCGTTTGTTGTGACAAAACCATAATTGCCGGTAAAAACGCAAAGCATAAAATAAAAAGTTTTTTCATCTTGAAATCTGATTAATTATTAAAAAAGTTTGATAATTGAAAATGGACAACGGACAACAGACAATAGAAAATTGATTATAGACGATAGGCGATTGACAAAGATTAATATTTTTTTGTCCATAGTAGACTTGTTCAAAGATAATTTTTCATAAAGTAAACATTGAAATAATTAGCCAAATACAAAGTCAAAAAGCTATCGTTTTGACATAAAAATTCATGTTT
>JAYTNA010000680.1:0-9028 GCA_043748865.1 Saprospiraceae bacterium | reverse complement strand
TTTGGTGTTTCGCGTCTATTGTCCATCGTCTATCGTCCATAGTCTATTGTCTATTGTCCATTGTCCCTAAATTTAATCTACTACGCGATATTTATCACCCTCTTTGACGACAACTTTCGCATCTTTATAACCGAGCGCTTGCACCTTTTTCTTGTATTCATGTGCATCGTCAAAATAAGTGAAGCCGTCAATTAAAAAAATCGTTAACCCGCCTTGTTGTACAGCAGTTATTTTTCCGAGTTGACTCACTTTGGTAGCGTCAAACAATTCCGGTTTTTTAAATGCTGCGATACGCACTTTATAATCGGTATCCGGTGCAGTCGGGGATTTTTTTACAATCGTTATAGATTGATCGGTGGGTATCGGTTTTATAGCCTGCGGCGATTTTTTTACTTTAATAGAATAATCCGAAGGCACTTGGTTTGGTTTCTCAATGATAATATTATTAGCTACAACTTTATAATCTTTTTCTTCCACCACCTTCAATACACTCGGCAAATTGTAAGTATTAATTTTTTTGGCAAATACTTCTGCTTTAGCTTTACTCGCGAAAACACCCAAGCGCACTTCCGTTATGCCGCCGGCAGTAATTCTATACACATTACCACCGCTCAATTCTTTTAATTTATCATAATTTTTTCCGGTGTAGGTTGAATAAACCGGTGTATCATCACTTTTCCAAGCTGCTTCATCAGTTTCTAAATTAATGGCATAAAATTTCTTATCTGATGTATTACTCACACTTGCAAGAGAACTTGTTTTAGTACCTGTCGGTTTTACGACAATATCGTAATCACTTGGAATATTTTTAGCACCTGCCGGTTTTACGACAATATCATTATCACTCGGAATATTTTTAGCACCTGCCGGTTTTACGACAATATCATAATCATTCGGAATGTTTTTAGCGATTGTTGTACTACTTGGTCTTACGATAATATCCTTTTCCGAACCGGCATTAGTTGTTGAGCTGCTCGGTTTTACGAAAATTTTATCAGATTCTGACGGCGTTGTTGCTATTATCGGTTTGGGTACATCTTCTATTACCGTAATTTTATTTGTAACTGCCGAAGGATTTAAAATCGTTTCACCAATATATTTTGTCGCCAAAGCAGTCGGTTTCACCGCTTTTTTATCATTCACAAAACCTTCTTTTGAAAAAGCAATATCATAATCAGATGCTTTATTTAATGCCAAAACATATCTGCCGCGTTTATCCGTTTGTGCTTCAATCAGCGCATTTGTTTTGATATTTTTCGCACGTACAATCACGTTTTCCAAAGGTTCGCCGCTTGAACCGTCCGTTACCATGCCGGTAAAATTCGGTAAGCCGGTTGTAGAATAACTGCCGGGTACATTTGATGCAGGTTTAGTAAAGATAGCCGGAGCCGACATATCTTTCGCCGTCACGATTGCAGTGTTTTGTTGTAGGTCACGCGCCATATAGATATCTTCACTGCCTTTTCCGCCGGCGCGATTGGAAATAAAATAAGCGGTGTTTGAATTTGGATTCAAAACAAAACCAAAATCATCACCCGAAGAATTAACGCCGACACCTAAATTTTCTATTTGCGACATCAAACCAGTTGTTTTGAAAATATCGAAACCACCCAAACCGGTTTGAAAATTTGAAGCGAAGTAAAAAGTTTTGTCGCTAACGAAAGGCGTAATTTCATCGCCTTGCGAATTAATTGCGTTACCCATATTGCGCGGTTCTGCCCAAGTTGTACCGAGACGACGCGCCGAATAAATATCAAATCCGCCGAAACCGCCCAGTCTATCCGAGGCAAAATAAAGCGTTTGTCCGTCGCCCGTCAAACACGGAAAACCACACGCACCATTGTTGTACGGATAGGGTTTTACATCAAAAAAATTGCCGGCATCATCAATACTCGCCGTATAAACGCTCATTTCAATACCGGTGTTCGATGCAATGCGTCGCCCGTCGGTAATATTGCTGCGCATAAAGGCTGCTTGCCGACCATCTGCGGAAAACGTCACATAACTTTCGTTAAACACATTTTTAAAATCACTTTTAAAAAATTGCGTTTTACCGATATTGTTGGTGTTAGAATCAACATTAGCGACAAACAATTGATGATTCGCCGCACCCGTCCAATCATTTTCTACGGCTCCGTTTTTTGCCGCACGTTTTAAATCTGTTCTACTCGATGCCCAAATCAATTGATTTTCAAAAATACTTACGCTTAGTTCCGAAGCCGGCGTATTCACTGCCGATACCGGGCTAATTCTATAATTTGAAACTTGATTATCTGCTGCCAATGCAAATTGACAAGATGCTAACATTTGAGCGGCAATTGCCGGTTCAGTTTGTTTTAATTTTTTTAAAACAGTTATCGCTTGATCGTATTTGCCGAGCGACATCAAGGCGTTGCCGTAATTCAGCAAAGAAAAACTTGATGCCAAGTTTGCATCGGCAATCGGAGCGAGAATACCAATCGTTTTCGCGGCATTATTGAGTTGCCAATAACAATCTGCCAAACGCTCGCCGGCGGCGAAACTGTTTGTGTCATTGGCATTGAAATAATTTTCATAAATTTTTGCCGCTTGACGATAGGCGTGCAAATCATAGAGCTTGTTCGCTTTTTCAAGCACAGTTTGTGCCGAAAGTGACGCAGTTGCGCATAAAACAAGGCAAGTTGTTATTAATAAATAAAATCCGTTACGCATGATAGTTTTCAGATTAAAGTGTTTCAATATTTAGTTTGGTGGTTAATTTATTAGTTGAACAGCTTGTCTAACTGTGCAACCTAACCGACTAAACTACAAATTTATACTTCATTTTCATAGTTACAATAGATAAGCGTGTTTGAACGTTAATATTTTGATTTTTTTTGATTTTTGCTTTATTTTTTAAATTAAAACGTTTTTTCTAGCATATTATTTTGCGCTTTTATTCTCAGATTGCCTCAAATTCATTTGTCTAATTCACTAAAAAAGCGTATCTTTGTGCACTTTTTAAAAAGTCCTATTTGCAGATAATTCACTCGAAATAATGATGCGTTGAGATAAAAAACGCTTAAATAAAAACATGGAAAAAGATATAGAAGCAATAGCAGTCGTCGAAGAAACGAACGAAAAAATGATGGGCAGTTATGACGAAAGTAACATTACCGCTCTTGAAGGATTGGAAGCAGTACGCAAACGCCCGGATATGTATATCGGCTCACGCGACGCGAAAGGTTTGCACCATTTAGTTTGGGAAGTCGTTGACAACTCGATTGATGAACACCTCGCCGGACATTGTAAAAACATCAACGTTATTATTCACACGGATAATTCGGTAACGGTAATAGATGACGGACGCGGTATTCCGACAGGTATGCACCAAAAATTGCAAAAATCGGCACTTGAAGTTGTGCTTACAGTTTTACACGCCGGCGGTAAATTCGATAAAGATACTTACAAAGTTTCCGGCGGTTTGCACGGTGTCGGTGTGTCGTGTGTGAATGCACTTTCAACTTATTTGAAAGCCGAAATTCACCGCGAAGGTAAAATTTTTGAACAAGAAT
Organism: Saprospiraceae bacterium; assembly: GCA_043748865.1. Taxonomy (GTDB): domain Bacteria; phylum Bacteroidota; class Bacteroidia; order Chitinophagales; family Saprospiraceae; genus JAAFJT01. Next base: position 5,495 of record JAYTNA010000680.1, on the reverse strand, counting down.
ACAGTTGCGGGAAGCCTTTGAATGAGATACACGTCATCGGGAAAACAGATCACACCGGTACGACAATTACTTTCAAACCGGATGATTCTATTTTAACGGAAACGGTTTACAACCATGCCACCGTTTCGCACCGTTTGCGCGAATTGGCTTTTTTGAACAGCGGTTTAGTTTTAACGCTCGACGATGAACGCCTCGATGCGCACGGAGAAAAATATAAAACCGAAGATTTTTTATCTTTAGATGGTTTGAAAGGGTTCGTAATGTATTTGGATGAAAGTCGCACACCAATTATTAAAGAACCGATTTACATCAAAGGAAAAAAAGATGATGTAGAAGTGGAAGTGGCTTTGTCGTACAATACGGACTATAAAGAAAATGTTTTTTCTTACGTCAACAACATCAACACCCGCGAAGGCGGTACGCACGTCAACGGTTTTCGTCGCGCTATTGCCCGTGAATTTAAAAACTACGGCGATGCGAATGGTTTATTCAAAAAAATAAAAGAAACCATCAACGGCGATGATTTTAAAGAAGGTATGACGGCAGTTGTTTCCGTAAAAGTTCCCGACCCGCAATTTAAAGGACAAACAAAAGGCGAACTTGGCAACTCGGAAGTCACGGCGATTGTGAGTCAGTTAGTAGGTGATGTTTTGAAATATTGGCTCGAAGAAAATAACAGAGAAGCTAAAATTATTGTTGATAAAGTCATTATGGCAGCAACAGCGCGTCATGCGGCACAAAGGGCGCGTGAATTGGTGCAACGCAAAAATGTTTTAACCGGCAGCGGGCTTCCGGGAAAACTTTCCGACTGCGCATCAAAAGATCCGGCAGCTTGCGAAATTTTTCTTGTCGAAGGTGATTCGGCGGGCGGAACAGCGAAACAAGGACGTGACAGAAACATTCAAGCGATTTTACCATTGCGCGGAAAAATTTTGAATGTCGAAAAAGCACTCGAATATAAAATTTACGAAAATGAAGAGATAAAAAATATATTCACTGCACTCGGCGTGCGCATCACTGAAAATTCGGACGGCGAACGCTTTTTGAACACGGAAAAATTGCGCTATCATAAAGTAGTCGTCATGTGTGATGCCGATATTGACGGCAGCCACATCACAACTTTGATTCTTACTTTTTTCTACCGTTATATGTTGCCGCTTGTTGAAAACGGACATATTTACATCGCCGCACCACCGTTGTATCGTGTTGCAAAAGGCAAACAATTCCGTTATTGTTGGACGGAAGAAGAACGGCAAGAAGCGATTAGCATTTATGCAAAAGGTGAGAACGATGATTCCGTAAAAACGCAACGTTATAAAGGTTTGGGTGAAATGAACGCCGAACAATTGTGGGAAACAACGATGAATCCGCAAGAACGCATTTTAAAACAAGTGACGATTGATGATGCGATTGAAGCTGACAGAATTTTCTCGATGTTGATGGGTGATGAAGTACCGCCGCGCCGCGCATTTATTGAAGCGAACGCGAAATATGCGAATGTTGATGCGTAGTTAGTGATTGGTTAATTGGTGATTGGTTAATTGGTAATTACGAAAATAAAAAATAAAAACACGCCCTGAAAGGGCAACGGCAACAAAATAGGGCAACGCCCTATAAATACAACGCCCTGAAAGGGCAACGGCAATAGAATAGGGCAACGACCTATAAATAAAAAATCGCGAAAAGAATTAATTTTCTTGCGCGATTTTTTTTATGTATCTATGTATGTTTATTTTGTTCCTGAAACCGAACAGGATTTATACTGCAAAGAGTTTGCCGAAAATTAAATGGACTGTAAATTATTTTTCTTGCAACAGCGTTTCCAAATAATGCATCTTAATGCCGTAATGCTTTTTTATCCGCTCTACTTCTTGCATCAATACGGGTTTAGGTTTACTTTTGATGCCCGTAATCATCACGTTTTTGGGCGTGTGTTCGCTTGAAATAAATTCGAGCATTTTAGTTTTGTAACCGTGTGCTTGCATAATGAGTGCACGTAAACCATCGGTGATGAGTTCCGCTTGGCGTTCTTTCATAATACCGAAATCGAGAATCGGTTGCATTTCGTTCGTCACATTGTCCATTTCTTTTCTGATTTGTTTGTGACAACACGGTGCGACAATAATTATTTCCGCGCCGGCTTTTATACCTTTTGCAATGGCAATATCGGTGGCAATATCGCAAGCGTGCAACGCGATGAGCATATCGAGTTTTTCCGGATTAAAATCGTTGATGTCTTGCGCGATGAAGTTTAAATTTTTAAAATCGTTTTGAATCGCTACGTCATTACAAAACTTTACTAAATCCGGACGCAATTCAAAACCGGTGATGTGCGGCGTTAATTTTTTTTCGGCGGTTAAATAATCATACAAAGCGAAAGTGAGATAACCTTTGCCGCTTCCCATATCGGCAATCACAGCTTCGTCGCGTAAATGCGCTTCAGTTATTAAGTGACTGACGATGTCAATATATTTATCAACTTGTTTGAATTTTTTTTGTCCGGTCGGTAAAATTTCTCCTTGAGCGTTTGTGATACCCAGCGCGTGAAAATATTTTGCCGACGGATTTAAAAGGCGTTTTTTCTCGGTGTTGTGTTCGAATGATATTTTTTTTTCGGCATCCGGATTTTTTTTTGAAATCATTTTTATTTCAAAATTTTTTTCAAGCGCATTATTTTTTGAAAAAATATTTCCGGAAATTTTTTTTTCAAAATCATTTTTTTTAATTTCTTTTTTAAAAAAAGAAAAAATTTTTTCTTCGAAAAATAAATCGGCATTGGAAAAATTATTTTCAAAATCATTTGAAATTAATTTCTCTCCTTCTGCAAAATCAAAATTTTTTGTTTCATCGCGTTGCGTATAATGATACGTGAAATGGAGTTTTTCTTTCCCCTTTATTTCCACCAAGCGCACATAAATATTTTTCAAATCCGAACCGGTATCGTCCGGTTTTGAAAGTGTGAGTTTGATGAAATTTTTTTCGCTCAAACTCGCTATGAGTTTTTCTGTAAAGATGGTCATTAAAAATTTTTTCTTGCTTGTGTGGTGTGTCGGAAAGATAATCGAATACAAAATTAAGTTTTTATTTCTATAATCCAAGATTTCAAAAAACTGACGTGAAAACAAAAAAAATATGATTCTTTGACACAAAAGTTCAATTTCGATGTGAATTGGGCATTGCTTTTTGTTTTTTACCGGGTTTTAAAAGAGGTGATATTCGACTCAAGTTGGTGCAGCGCAATTAATCATTTCTGTCGCTTCAGAATTTTTGAATTTTACATCTTATTTCGTATCTTTGTTTATCAATTTTACTTTATGAAAAAAGCCGGAGATGCCATTTTATCTATCCCGCAGTATTTACTTTGGGAATATGATTTGCAAAAATTTAATTACAAAAAATCTTATTTTATTGTAATCGAGCGCGTAATTGAACGTGGCACTTTAGAACAATGGCGCAATGTGCAATTATATTATGGTAAAGAAAAATTACTTGAAGTAGCGCGACAATCCAAACAACTTTCTAATCGCGATAAACAGTTTGCCGAAATTTTTGTCAACTCTGAATTTAATGCTGTTTCTCGATAAAAAATATATACCGCCTGCCGCACTTGAGCTGTTGCGTAAATTGCAAAATGATGAAGTACTTGACGATTTTTTTCTCGTCGGAGGCACAGCGTTGGCATTGCAATTAGGACACCGACTTTCTATTGACCTTGATTTTTTCAATCAAAAACCTTTTGATACGCAGCGACTGATTGCTCACTTGTCTTCGCGTTATAATTTTCGTGCAAACGCTATTTCAACAAATACAGTATTAGGATTTATCGGCGAAACAAAAATTGATTTCTTATCTCATCAATATCCGCTTGTCAATGCTTTAATTGAACCGGAAGCATTTCGGTTGGCATCTTTAGAAGATATTGCAGCAATGAAACTCAATGCTATTGTACACAGCGGTCAGCGACTGAAAGACTTTTGGGATACTTATTTTTTACTCGAAAAAATGCCGTTGTCGCGTATGTTAAAGTCTTACGAAACAAAATATCCGGCTTCCAATCCTATCATTGCTTTAAAAGCCTTATCTTATTTCGATGATATTAATCAAGCCTTAGATAAACCCATCCTGTTGCGAAAAATAACTTTTTCACAATTGAAAAAAAGACTTCTTCAAGCGATCGAACAACCCAATCATGTTTTTTAGTTTTGAAAAAATTACAGCGAAAAACAAAAAGCGATGCCCAATTTCGGTGTGAATAGGGTATCGCTTTTTGTTTTTATCCGGTCGTGAGACCTAGTGATAGTTTGTGCAAGTTGGAAGACTTGCATGAGCGTTTAAAAAAATATTTAGTTTGTAAAATTAAAATCGTTAATTTTGTGTGTAAAATCTATTCGAAATAATAGTGAGTTTGTTTTTAAATAGTTTTGTTCGTAAATTTGAAATAAAATTCAATATCTATGACAGTTTCGGAAGCATTTGGTGATGTTGCTGATATTTTAGCACAACTTTCACCGGAAAAAATTATAGGACTTAAAGCCTCAACTAAAATGTCTGAGCGCGTTGAATTACTTACCAACTTTAAAAAGGACGGCTTAATTACTTATGAACAAGCGCATGAGTTAGAACGCTTTTTGACTTTGAATATGTTTATTAATCTTGCCAAAGCGCGTGCTCGCGTTATCCTTCTTGATGAAAAGAACTAATATTCCCGATAGTATTAGAACTTTAGTAGCTCGGCGTGCCAATTTTTGTTGTGAATATTGTAAAATCCACCAAGAGGATCATTTTTTAGCGTTTCACGTTGATCATGTAATAGCATTAAAACATGGCGGCAAAAATGACACAAACAACTTAGCTTGGGCTTGTGCAGATTGCAATCAATACAAGGGTACGGACTTAGCGACAATTCTTGAATCCGAAGATGATTTAATCCCGCTTTTCAATCCGAGAAAACACGTTTGGTCGGAACATTTTAGTACACAAAATGGTGAAATTATTCCGGCAACTACAATAGGAAAAGCAACAGTAAAATTGCTGCAACTCAACAATCCTGATTTATTAATTTTCAGACAACTGTTAGTTCAAGCCGGTAGATATGTTTAAAATATAAAATCGCCTATCTTCAAAAAGCGATACCCGATTTCGGTGTGAATCGGGCATCGCTTTTGTTTTTATCCGGTCGTGAAACCGGACTAGAGTTTGTGCAAGTTGGAAGAGTTGCACGAGTGGGGCTTTATTTATTTTTTAATGTTCATCGTAAGTTATACTCGGTCTATCAGCTACTGTCTTACCACAACTTGGGCAATGAATATCAAATTGACTCCAAACTGATGTTCTGTGATAGTCCCAATACCTGCCATGCTTAAAAAGTTGAGTTCTACAGTTCCAACAGTAGTCAATATAGACATTGTGTCGGCATTCTTTATTTTCACATTCATAAATGTAGTGAAAACGGGGAAATTCTTTTCGTATATCTCTATTTAATTGTTTTTTCGTTA
>JAYTNA010000679.1:0-1072 GCA_043748865.1 Saprospiraceae bacterium | reverse complement strand
CAGGATTTTCAGGATTTCAGGATTTTTGGGATTAATAAAATGTCTATAACTCTATCTTACATTTTATTGATTCCGTTAATTTTAAAAATCCCAAAAATCCTGAAATCCTGAAAATCCTGTTTCAGACAACTTGAAAAATTTTTCTTCGTAAAACTAATCATCAAAAATTAGTTGCAGGTATTCAAAAATAAAAAACGAGTTCCGGTTTCGATTTGCAAATTTTTTAAATAAAACCAATAACCGATAACCGATAACTAATAATCATAAAAAACATGATTTCAATAAAATTTCCCGACGGAAATATCAGGGAATACGACAAAGGTACATCCGCTTTAGATATTGCGAAAAGTATCAGCATGGGTTTGGCGCAAAAAGTTTTAGCCGCCAAAGTAGACGGCAAAGTACAAGATGCGACACAACCGATAAATGCCGACGCAAGTTTGCAATTACTCACTTGGGACGATACGGACGCGAAAAAAACTTTTTGGCATTCGTCCGCGCATTTATTAGCCGAAGCATTGGAAGCACTGCATCCCGGAACAAAATTCGGTATCGGTCCGGCAATTGATAGCGGCGGATTTTATTACGATATTGATACCGGCGATAAAACACTTTCCGCCAACGATTTTACTAAAATCGAAGAAAAAATGTTGGAACTCGCGCGGAAAAAACACGATTACGTGCGCACCGCAGTTTCAAAAACTGATGCGATAAATTATTTCACCGAAAAAGGCGATGAATATAAATTAGAATTGCTCCGCGATCTCGAAGACGGCAACATCACTTTTTATACGCAAGGAAATTTCACCGATTTATGTCGCGGTCCGCATATTCCGAACACCGAAGCAATTAAAGCGATTAAACTCACTAAACTTGCCGGTGCTTATTGGCGCGGCGATGAAACGCGTAAACAAATGACGCGCGTTTATGGCATCACGTTTCCGAAACAGCAAGATTTGAAAGATTATTTGATTTTGCAGGAAGAAGCGCAAAAACGCGACCACCGTAAACTCGGTGCGGAATTGGAATTATTTATGTTTTCGGAACGTGTGGGCGCGGGTTTACCGATTTG
>JAYTNA010000678.1:0-11526 GCA_043748865.1 Saprospiraceae bacterium | reverse complement strand
TAGCTGTTTGTGCGAACGATGCCGTGAAAATAGCTAGTATCATGGCAACTAATAACGATAATTTTTTCATGTTCTAAATCTTTAAAAATTTTGTTTAATAAATAATAATTGACTAACGATGATAAGACTTATCGGAAGTATAAAAGTTATTTGATTTAACAAATATTTAGCTTTTCGGAATTTTATTTTAACTTTTTTAAGGTTTATGCTCTGATAACATTTATTAAATACTACCGCAACAAAAAAGCGTATCTAAAATACTTAAATTCGGAATAAAATTCGTTCTGTCGGAAAAAACTTGTGGATATTTTTTTATAGGAAACATTTGAAAATTTTTTGGTGTAAAAACATTTCTGTAATCTTGAATGTCGGGATGATTAGATTCCAAATCATTGTTTAAAATATATTTTTCCGAAAAAGAAATCTCCGGCTTAATTTCTTTTTTCATCAAAGTCAGAACAGTGTTTAGCAATTCGAGATTAAAATCGAATAAAAAATCTTGTTTTTTTTGGAAGTGCGGCGCAATTTTATCGGCATAAAAAATCCAGTATGGTGCCGAACCATAAGCCGATTTTATACTTTCCCAATGTTGTCGTTGCCACGCCGTTTCATTCGCTATTTGAACATCTTTAATATTTTGTTGCGTATTTTTTCCTTTTTTAAGCGGCACACTTAGAACCTGCGTTCCTAGGGAAGCCGCAATAATACATCGGTTTCTAAAACTACTTTTTTGATAATTTTCACAAGATTCGATCTGCACTTCTTCAAAATTTTTGAAAAGAACCATATAAGATATGGGCGGCAGATATTGCATTTCAACTAATGCTATCTTTTTTTTCAACATAAATTATAAGCCCGTTCATAAAAACCAACAAAATTAAGCAATATTCGTGTAAATCAATTAATTTTGCGCTTGAATACCAACACGCTTATCTAAGCAAGATGAAATGCGTTTTTCAATCAAAACAGTGCTTACTGCAAGTCATTTCATTTGTCGGTGTGTTCATCTTCAATAAATGCAAAGTTTTATACTTCTCCTTATTCTTACTCTTATCAGCGGCTTATTTGCGATGTCAGAAATGGCATTAACAACCGTTCGTAAAGTGCGTTTAGAATTATCGGCACGCAGAAACAACGCCGGTGCAAAAGCAGCTTTACAACTTATAAGTACGCCCAATAAATTTCTATCCACAACACAAATAGGTATCACACTCGTCGGCATCATTATTGGTTCGGTGGGTGGCGAGGCTTATGTAGATCAAATAGACCCCTATCTGAAAAATATTCCGATTATTGCCAATCACAGTCTCACGATTGCCAAAATTTTAAATATCCTTTTTGCCGGTTTTATTGCCATTGCCTTCGGAGAAATGTTACCTAAACGAATAGGTATGGCAAAAGCCGAAGCCGTTGCGCAATACGTTGCCATACCGATGACTTGGATTTCGCGCATTATGCGTCCGTTTATCTGGTTGTTAAGTGCTTCAACGGATGTATTTATTCGACTTTTCGGCATAAAAACTGATGAAACGCGTGTAACAGAGGAAGAAATTAAAGCTATTATAGATGAAGGTGCAACAGCCGGTACGATTGAAGGTATTGAACAAGATATTGTAGAAAATGTTTTCCATCTCGGCGATAAAAAAGTGGGCACGCTTATGACGCACCGTGCCGATATTATTTGGTTAGATATTAATGATTCACTGGATTTTAATTTATCCAAAATACAAAAATACAATCACGCCGTTTATCCGGTATGCGAAGATGAATTTGATAATGTTTTGGGTATAGTCACCGTAAAAGATATTTTATCGGAGTTGTTGAAAGGCAATAAAATTGACATTAAGCAAAGTATTCGCAAGGTCAACTATTTTCCGGAAACCATGAATGCTTATACAGCATTGGAAAAATTTAAAGAATCGAAAATACATCAAGGATTGGTCGTAGATGAATATGGTTCATTCGTCGGTATTGTCACTATTAATGATGTTTTTGATACGTTAGTCGGTGATATTTCGCAAGAAGACGGTTCCATCGGTTACGAATTTATTGAGCGCGAAGACGGCTCATGGCTCATTGACGGTCAATATCCTTGGGATGATTTTTTGAAAAAATTTGAATTAGATGATACTACCCACCATAAAGAAGGTTTTCAAACGGTTGGCGGATTTATTTTGCATATTTTGGAAGAGCTACCTAAAACCGGTGAAATAATTACTTGGCATAGTTTCACTTTTGAGGTCGTTGACATGGATGCGATGCGTATTGATAAAGTATTAGTCAAAAAAAATTAACAGTTTTTTTCTTTGGGTGATAAAATTTAGTTTCAACTTTTTCGTTTTTTGTTTCTGAAACAAATTTTTAACTACTTTAATTTTATATAAAATTCATTTAACCGATTTCCTTATGCGTAAATTTTTCTCAAATCTCACACTATTTTTTATTGGTTTAATTACCATTGTAGTCATTGCTTGCGGTAAAGATGGTTCGGGTAATACGATAACACCGGATGTTTTTGCTAAAACTATGTTAATTAATGCTGCCGATACTTCTGCTTTGGATTTTTATGTCAACGGCACAAAACAAAATACTACTTCTGCCGCTTACACTACGAATACGCCCTACTATGATGTGAAACTTACACCGGGACAAAAAACAACCGTCTCCGTAAAATCAGGTACAACCGCTTTGAGTTTTGCAGATTCGATTTTGATGAATGAGAAAGTAGGTTATTCTTTTTTTGTTTATCGTGATTCAAACTCGACTAAAAAACCATTGTATAAAATTTCAACTGACGATTTAAGTGTACCTGGTGCCGGCAAAGTAAAAATCCGTGTAGCGCAGTTTGTCAATGATATCGTTACTTATAATTTAGATATTCAAACCGTAGCATCGGGCGGAACAGCTACCGCAACGAATGATTTATCGAACCTGCGTTTCAAAGATATTTCAAATTTTGTCGAAGTAGATAAAGGCACGAAAGACATAAAAATAAAAATTAGTGGTACTACAAATCTTGTCACTACAATTTCAAGTGTAAGTTTAGTAGAAGGTAAAATTTACACGATAGTTTTGCAAGGCTCGGCAAATAAAGCAAATGCTTTGAAAACAAATATTATAACGAATTTGTAAATTTTTTGTAACTGTTTATTACCTTTCTAACTTTATAGAAAATTGCTTCGCTTCGTGAAATTTGTGTGCTTAATGATTTAATTTAACACAAAGAATTTCACAAAGAATACAAAGTGCCGAATAGTTACAATTTTTTGTGAAAAGATAAAAAAAAATCCCGAATTTTTTAAACAAAAAATTCGGGATTTTTTTATGAATATCAATCAAGCTTATAAAAATTCATCATTTATCATTGCTCAAATTATGCGCACCAAAATACTTGATATTGATACGGCATATCGAAAAGCACAATCCTACTGTGCTTATCAAGAAAGATGTGAACAAGAATTGCGATTAAAATGCAGAGAATGGGGTTTAAATAATTCGGATACACGAATACTTTTAGATAAGCTATGTGAAGATGATTTTTTAAATGAAGAACGTTTCGCGACAGCTTATGCGCGCGGAAAATTCAGAATAAAAAAATGGGGAAAAATTCGTATTCGACAAGAATTAATTTCTCGGCAGGTTCCGTCAGAAGCCATAAAAATAGGGTTAAAAGCGATTGATGAAGAAGGTAACTACGAAGATATTTTAGTTGAAGTAATGCAAAATAAATTACCGGATTATGAAGGCGATGCACAAAAAACTCAAAAATTAGTGCATTACACTATCAGCAGAGGATTTGAATCAGATTTAGTTTGGCAAAAAATCAAATTGCTCGGTATATAAATTTTTTAAAAAAATGCCGAAAAATTTATAAACTTTCCTATATTTGCTCAATTAAAATTAATTCATTGCAAATGAACGACAATATTGCTAATAATATTAAAGAGATTTTAGCGCAAACCGGCACTGTTATTATTCCGGAGTTGGGCAGATTTACCGCTCAATATAAGCCTTCCGTGATTGATAATATTCAAGGACAATTAGATGCACCGAGTTTTGATTTGGCGTTTGACCCGAACGTGCGCATCAATGACGGCATTTTGGCGGATAGAATTTCGCGTACGCAACGCATCAGTACTCAAGAAGCACAAATACAGATTGATGATTTTGTAAAAGATGCTCACCAAGTTATAGCGCAACACGAACAATTTGCGATTCCTGAAGTTGGCAAAATATATCAAGATACTTCAGGTAAATTACAATTTGTTTCTTTTAATCAAAACTTAAATCCCGATTCCTTTGGATTGCCTCGTGTATCTTTCCAACCTATTTCACGGACGCAATCGAGTAAAACAAGTATACAAGAACCAAATTCTAAACAGGAATCAATAAAAACAGATTTAATTGTGGAAAATAAACCGATAGATGCGTCAACCGTATCAACGACGAGAAAAGATATTTATATTACATCGGGCGTTGAAGAAGAACCAAAAATTTTTGGCTTAGAACGCACTGCTTTTTGGCGCACTTTTATCACAACTTCACTGATACTTTCTGTGCTTACTATTTTAGGGTTGACGCAACTCAATAAAAATAATAAATCTGTTGCCGATAATAAATCTGTTGCCATCGAAAACAATGTAACAACCGGACCTCCAATTTCTGATGTGACTAAAAATACGGGAATCGATTCATCGATGTTATTTACCGGCAATACACCACATACTGAAAAAGTCGCCCCTGCCCATTCGCCGCCTAAAGTTGAAGAAAAAAAAGTTGCTCCCGCAGCAAGTATAATAACACCCGCTAAAGAAGTAGTTGCGGAAGAGAAAAAACCGGTAAAAGAAAACTCTGCCACTATTATCATTGGCAGTTTTGGCAATGCAAACAATATAGCTAAATTGCGCAAATGGATCACGCAACACAATTACGAAGTGTATGAAAAACCTAAAGGTGATTTAAAAATTATAGGCGCAGTTGTGCATTTCGACACAAAAGAAGAGTTAAATAAAATTGTCTCGCTTTTCAAGGAGCGTTATGGATATGAAATTGAAGTAAAAAAATAGACAATGGATAATGGACAATAATAAATATAGAACTATTCAATTGTCAATTGTCAATTAAACTACACATCGCATATCTTCACGCATTTTTCTAACGACGCTAATTTATCTTTTTGTTTCGGAATAAATTCTTGTGCTACATAGCCTTTATATCCGGTTTCTACAATTGCGTTCATGATAGAAGGATAATAAAGTTCCTGTGACTCATCAATTTCATTTCTGCCCGGCACACCGCCTGTATGATAATGTCCGAAATGTTGGTGATAATCGCGGATATTTCTAATAATATCGCCATCCATGATTTGCATGTGATAAATATCGAACAACAATTTAAAATTTTCAGATCCGATAGCTTTACATAAATTCACGCCCCAAAGCGTATGATCGCATTGATAATCTTTGTGATCTACTTTAGAATTGAGTAACTCCATTTGAAGAATTACTTTATGTTTTTCAGCCGTTGGCATTAATTTTTTCAAACCGATTGCGCAATTCACTAAACCACTTTCGTCATCTAATCCGGCGCGATTACCGGAAAAACAAATCACGTTTTTCAATCCGGCAGCAGCCGCTTTCGGAATTAATTCTTCGTAATGTGCGATGAGAATTTCATGATTTTCAATTCTGTTGAAACCTTTAGGAATACCAAATCCTTTTGGATTGTACATCACCATTGAGCAAGTAAGCCCGTGTTTTTGAACAGTTGCCCATTCATCCGGTCCAAGTAAATCAATGGCGACCAATCCGATTTCTTTAGCTTTGATGGCGAGATCTTCTAAAGGCACGTCGTTGTAACACCACCGACAAGCGGAGTGATTAATTTTGTTTTTTAAACTTGCCGGTAACATAGCTTCGGATTTTTTAAAATCATGCGCAAAAGCATCAAGCGTTGACCCGACGGCAAGTGCTGTTCCTATTGTTTGAATTAAATGTCTTCTTTTCATTTTTTTTATATTGATTGGTTGTGAAAATAGTTGTTAGTTGTTAATGGTTAATTGTTAATTATTAGTGGTTAGTTTTTGATTTTAAAATAATAACCAACCACTAATAATTAACAATTAACAACTAACCATTAAGATAAATATCCGCCATCTGCCACATAAACGCCGCCGGTGCAATAACTTGCTTCACTGCTTGCCAAAAACAAAGCGAGTGCCGCAATTTCTTCGGATTGTCCCATTCTGCCGAGCGGTACTTGTTTGAGCATATGTTTCAAAATTGCATCATTCGACCACAAAGCTTCACTGAATTTAGTTTGAATTAATCCCGGACAAATAACATTGGCACGTACATTATATTTCCCCCATTCTACTGCCATTACTTTTGTCAAAGAAATCAATGCCGCTTTACTGACGCTATAAATACCAAGCATCTGTTCCGGTTTTACGCCGCCGATACTTGAAATGTTTATCACCGCTCCTCCGCCGTTCTTTTGCATTTCCGGCAAACACAATTTGCCTAATTCAAACGGCGCACGCACATTCACGTCCATAATTTTTTGAAACGCTCTATCGTCCGTGTTTTCAACCGGCCCGAAAACCGGATTGGCTGCTGCGTTATTCACTAAAATATCTATTCTGCCAAAGTGAGTTAAAGCAGCATCTACAATTTTTTTACATTCGTTCGTATCACCCACTTGACCTGCAACGCCAATAATATTTTCTTGTTTATCATCAATATCCTTTGCAATTTCATCGAGTGCGTCTTGCTTTCTGCTGTTAATGACTACTTTTGCGCCTTGTTGCACATAAATACGCGCAATCGCTTCGCCGATACCTTTCGATGCGCCTGTTATTATCGCAACTTTACCTTCTAATGAAAAAACCTGCTTCGACATGAATTGAGAATTGAGAATTAAAAATTAAAAATCAATCTGTCATTCCTAATTTTTAATTCTTAATTCCGTGCTTACTTGCGTGTAAAAATAATAATAATTTCGACCAATTTCTTTTTTCTATAAAAATTTATTGCAAAAATTTTTAATAAAATTATAAATGCTGTTCATGACTAAAAACGCAACACGTCCCTCATTTTTACTCGGCGTTATTATTTTAATTTTTGCCAATATCGGTTTTTCTTCAAAAGCTGTTATCATCAAATTGATGTATCGCTATAATTTGGACACGATTTCAGTTTTAGCGATGCGTATGCTTTTTTCTCTGCCTATTTTTATTATCATCGCGCTCATTTTATTCGTAAGAAAAGATAATGTGCGCTTGACTTTGAAAGAATGGTTAGCGATTTCCGGTCTCGGTATTTTGAGTTATTATATTTCGAGTTGGTTAGATTTTACCGGCTTACAATTTCTTTCCGCAAGTGTTGAACGCTTGATTTTGTTTACCTATCCGACAATTGTAGTACTTATTTCCGCTTTTTTTCTTGGTAAGAAAATCACGATACAACAAAAGATAGCTTTGTTACTCACATATATAGGTGTCGCTATTGCCTTCGTTGCCGAAAAAGGTTTGGGTGAGCAAAAAAATATTTGGCTCGGCTCAGCGTATGTTTTTGCATGTGCGATTACTTACTCCTTTTATGTGGTCGGCACCGGCGAACTAGTACATCGTTTCGGCTCCATAAAATTTTCGTGTTACGCGATGATTGCGGCGACAATGCCCATTCTCATTCAATGCTACGCCGCCAATAAAATTGATATTTTTCATTTTACAAAAGAAGTTTATTTTCTGTCGTTTTTTTTGGTTTTAATTGCCACCATAATTCCAATTTTTTTAATTGTAGAAGGTATCAGAATTGTCGGTGCGAGTAATTCATCTATCATCGGTTTCGTTGGTCCGATGTCCACTATTTTTCTCGGTTATATTTTTTTGAATGAAAACGTAAGCGTTTTACAATTGGTCGGCACGGCGATTGTTTTGGCAGGGGTTTATTTAGTGTCGAAAGGATAATTGTTTCTCAATCGTTAACGATAAAAATTTTGTTAGAAGACTTTTTCATGCGCATACTTCAAGTATTGTTTTTACTTTTGTCTTTATAACGTAACGTAAAAAAAATTCATGAAACACATCAACCCGACAACATTATTTAATGAGATAAAAGAATCTGTTCAATACATCAGAGATTACACAGATTTTACACCGGTTGCAGGTATTATTGCCGGTACCGGCTTGAGCGGTTTGTCCGACGATTTATTAATTGCTTGTGAAATAGAATACAAAAACATTCCGCATTTTGCTTTATCTACCGTTCAAAGTCATAAGAGCAAATTGGTTTTTGGTTATTTAAAAGGTGTGCCGGTTGTTGTGATGGCGGGCAGATTTCATTATTATGAAGGTTACACAATGCAACAAGTCACGTTTCCGGTTTATGTCTTAAAAGCGTTGGGCATTAATACACTTATTGTAACAAATGTTTCAGGCAGTGTCAACGAAAATATCGAAGGTGGAGATATAGTTATTGTAACTGATCATATAAATTTACACGCCGAAAATCCGTTGCGCGGCGATAATGACGACCGTATCGGTGTGCGTTTTCCGGATATGCTGCACGCTTACGATAAAGCATTAATAAAAATTGCTTTGGAAACGGCGCATCGAGAAAATTTTACCGCACACACCGGCGTTTATGTAGGCTTGCAAGGTCCGAATTTAGAAACGCCGGCAGAATATAAATTTTTACACATCATCGGCGGCGATATTGTCGGCATGTCGTCCGTGCCGGAAGTTATTGCGGCGCGTCACGCAGACTTGCGCGTGTTGATGATTTCGATTGTATCGAATAAAAGTTATCCGATTGAACAAATTAAAGATGTAACGGTTGAAGAAGTTATTGGGATGGCGCAATCTGCCGGACCAAAAATTCAACTTATTATCGAAAAAATTGTTAAGCATATTTGAATATTAATTGACAGTTGACAACGAATTTTTTTACATAAATTTAATATTTTTTCAAAATATTTTTTCATTGTCCATTGTCCATCTTCTACAATTTAAACATAAAATTACAATGAATTTATTTACGAGTTTTTTCAAAGCGCATGGTTCAAAACTCATTGCTTTCATTTTTTTTCTAAGTTCTACTACCCTACTTTCGGCACAAAGCTGCTGTTCTATTCAAAGTATGGAAGATTATCAATTGCTCGGCAGTAATCCGGCTTTCATAAAAGCACATGCCGAACCTTTACCTTTTAAATTTTTGAGTCTCGCCGGCGGAGAAACTATCACATTCGATGCGCCGGATGGCACAAAAGCGAATGGTTTTGTCATCAAGGCGAAAAATAAAACTAATAAATGGCTGTTCGTGTATCAAGAATGGTGGGGTTTAAATGACTACATTAAGAAAGAGTCTGAAACTTATTACAATGATTTAGGGGGCAACGTAAACGTACTCGCCGTTGATTTATACGACGGCAAAATCGGTAAAACACGCGAAGAAGCAGGTGCCATTATGAAAGACGTAAAAGAACCGCGTATTGAAAATATTATTAAAGGTGCAATCGCTTATGCCGGAAAAAAATCTAAAATTGTGAGCGTAGGTTGGTGTTTTGGTGGCGGCTGGTCACTGCGTTCAGCTTTGCTTGAAGGAAAACATGCGATTGGTTGTGTTATGTATTACGGAATGCCTGTAAAAGATGTTGCAAAATTAAAAACATTGCACTGCGATGTTATCGGTTTTTTTGCCGGCAAAGAAAAATGGATCAATAAAGATGTCATATCAGAGTTTGATAAAAATATGGCAACTGCCGGAAAAAAACTAACGTATAAATTTTACGATGCCGATCACGCTTTCGCTAATCCATCGAACCCGATTTACGATAAAGTAGCTGCCGAAGATGCGCACACTAAATCGGTAGCGTACATGAAGGAGAAATATAAACTTTAATTTTGTTATCAATTATCGGTTATCCGTTACCCGTTATCCGTTTAAATTTAACGAATAACGGATAACGGATAACCGATAACCGATAACCGATAACGAAATACAAATGATTGATTTTCAACGTCACACACTTTCCAACGGTTTAAAAGTTATTTTGCACGACGACACTGCAACGCCTTTGATTGCGGTGAACATTTTGTACAATGTCGGCAGCCGCGATGAGAACCCGGAACATACCGGTTTGGCGCACTTGTTTGAGCATTTGATGTTTAGCGGTTCTAAAAATGCTAAAGACTACGACAACCCGATTCAACAAGCTGGCGGTGAAAGTAATGCGTTTACCAATAACGATATGACGAACTATCACGCCGTTGTGCCGACAGAAAATTTGGAAACGCTATTGTGGTTAGAAAGCGACCGGATGCTGTCATTGTCGCTGAATCAAAAGTCATTAAATGTACAGAAAAAAGTAGTAGTAGAAGAGTTTAAAGAAACCACATTGAATGAACCTTACGGCGATGTTTGGCATATCTTGAGCGATTTGGCTTTTAAAAAACATCCGTATCGTTGGCCTGTCATCGGTTTAGTACCCGAACATGTTGAGAAAACGACTTTAGATGCCGCACAAGATTTTTATAAAAAACATTACGCGCCCAATAATGCCATCGTTTGTGTGGCAGGTAATTTAACGAAACTTGGCGGGTATGATACCGTATTAATACTCATTGAAAAATGGTTCGGGGCGATTTCCATGCAAGAAAGCGGTAAACATATTTTACCGCAAGAAGAAGAACAAAAAGCGCGGCGCACAAAGACCGCTCACGGAAAAGTACCGACGAATGCTTTGTACATGACATTTCACGGTTTTCCGCGTTTGCATCCCGACTATTACGCACTCGATTTGATTACAGATATTTTATCGGGCGGAGCTTCGTCTGTGTTGTATCAAAAATTAGTAAAAGAAAACCATATTTTTTCCGAAATTGATTGCTCTCAAACCGGTAATTTGGATGCCGGTTTATTTTTGATTGAAGGCAAACCGATGCCCGGTATTTCATTGGAAGATGCAGAAAAAAAAGTTTGGGAACAATTGGAATTTTTGAAAAATAATCTTGTATCGGAGCGCGAATTAGAAAAATTAAAAAATAAAATTGAGAGTCAGAATACCTTTAGTGACGCCGGTGCATTGCCGAAAGCCATGAGTTTGGCAATGTATGAACTTATCAGCGATGCTAATTTAATTAATACGGAAATTAATTTCTATCGAGCACTGAGTTCCGCCGATATTCAACGTGTGGCAAATAATTTATTTCAAGAGGAAAAGATTTCGGTGTTGTATTATTTGGCAGCGTAAGTTATACACAAAACGAATCAACAAATCAACAAATGAATTTTCCGCCAATAATCTATGATATCCTACGTTGGCTGACTATTTTCGCAATGGCAGGAAGCATTGCCATAGGTTTTTTTACTGCATTTCTGTTGCTTATTCGGCGAGATATTGAAAACCCTTGGATAAATTGTTTTTTCTTATTATTGATAGGAAGTACCACCTTCACGCTTTTCGATAAATTTTTAGATTATATTGCTATTGCCGACACGCATAAATCGTTGTCGGTTTTGCCTT
>JAYTNA010000677.1:0-6169 GCA_043748865.1 Saprospiraceae bacterium | reverse complement strand
TCCGGATAATTTCGCGCTCGGTTGGCATGGTAAATTCAACGGTGCTGAAGCACCGACCGGTATTTATATTTACCAAGCTATCGTTACGTATATTGATGGCAAAACCGAACTTATTAAAGGCGATGTGACGTTGGTGCGATAGTATATGTTTTCCGATATTCAGAATTGGGTTTTTAACTATGAAAATCTAAATTTAAATTTCAAACAATCAATGCTTTATAGTCTTTTATATTTTTCAAGAATCACACGATCAATTCCCAATTTTTCTAATTTTTCAACGCCTTTTTGAATTAAAGTATCACCCGAAATTTTTAAGGAGAATTGAAATTTATTATTTTCCCATTTTCTGTCCGAAAAATATTCTAAATTTTCGATGTAAACACTATCCGACAATGTATAAGATCCGCCTCCTGCTGAGAATTCGTTTGATGAAGTATCTTTATCGGCACTTGTAAGATGGCTTAAAAAAGCGAAATGTGTCGGGTTAATGATTTTTATCATTTTAACTTTCGGATTAAACGTGGAATAAGTCGAATCCTTTTCTGTTGCGGTTGCCGCAATTAATTGCCAAGTACCGATTATTGGCAATGGAGTTGGCTTCACAGAATTAATGCAAGATGAAATAATTGAAAAAATAATGAAAGAAGTGAAAATTAAAAACGTTCCCCTATTTTTTTTAAAAAAAATTAATACCAAGCCAATTTTCAAATTTTTAAACAAAAAAATAGAATTTGCATACATACCAATTTGAAATTTAAAATGAAGAAAAAAAACTACCATAAAATTAAATAGAATTTTCTATTTCGTTCGCCATTTGCTCAATTATATTTTTGGTAATACATTTTGTTAAAATTTTTGCCCTCTCGCACTTATTTTCTCCTTTTAACGTTTTTAAATAGCTTTGCATGATTTTGATTAAAGACTATCAACTTTGAAAAGTTGACAGCCAATTTCTGACTACCGGAAGCAGCATATATTCCCGACATATTAACAAGAATTAAAAATTCTTAATTCTTAATTTTAAATTCTTCAAGAAGTGAAGCAACTCATCTTTTGTTTTTTAGTTTTTTCGATACTGCAAACGGTAAAAGCACAACGCGGTTGGGAAGTAGGTGGTGCAGTAGGCGTATCGCACTATTTCGGCGACTTGAACACGACTTTTGATATAAAGCATCCCGGTCCTGCCGCAAGTGTTATGGCACGTTTTAATTTCAATGAACGTATTTGCGTAAAACTTTCCGGCAATTACGGCAATATCGGCGCCGATGATAAGAATTCGCCGAATATTGTAGAGCAACAACGCAATTTGAATTTTCGTTCAACGATTATTGATGGTGCCGCACAGATGGAATTTAATTTTTTACCTTATAATTATTACGACAAAAATTCGTGGTTTACGCCTTACATGCTTGCTGGTTTTAATGTTTTTCATTTCAATCCGCAAGGTAATTTAAACGGTACTTGGTACGATTTAGCCCCACTCGGTACTGAAGGACAATTTAAAGGTGAAGAGTACTATACAACTCAACTTGGTTTGACTTACGGTTTCGGTTTTAAAATCGCTATGAATGAAGAATGGAGTTTGAATATTGAACTTAGTGCCAGAAAATTATTTACGAATTATTTAGATGATGTAGCGAACAATTATCCAAACATGAATGATTTACGCAAATTGCGCGGACCGACTGCCGTATCACTCTCTGACCCTTCGCTTCCGGATATTGACGGAAAAAAGCTCGGTATTCAACGTCGTCAACGCGGTAGTGGTTCGAACAGCGATGCTTATACTTTTTTCACCGTTGGTATTCTCTATTATTTCGGCGATTTGAAATGCCCACCGGTGGGAAACAGGTAATTAGTTGTTAATTGTTAGTTATAACTTACAACTAACAATTGACAGCTATTCGCTCGGATCAAACACCAAACTGTGAACAGCGACTAAAAGTAATGAAATAGCAAAACTCGGAAGTGTATTAAAAATAATTTTTTTCCAATAAAAAGGCGTAAATTCTTCGACTGAAAAAAAGAAAAAGATGTGTAAAAACATAAGCGCAGCAGCAAAAGTCATAAACCATTGAAAACCTAATTGCCGGCGTGTCGGACTGATGCCTAATTTATAACCGCCTTGCGGTTCTAAAATTTGTATCAACCAAGAACGGCTATACGCCGTAAAAATGCAAGCCGCCATATTCATTCCAATCGTGTCGTAAAAAATATCAATACAGTAACCATAAAAAGCACCAACAAGTAGCATCAACCAAATGGGTACTGATATCGGTAAGTACATCAAAAAAATCGGATAAATGAATATACTGATGTAGTTAAAGCTATCGCCACCCAAATTGATGCGCTTCAAAATGAGTACTTGTATGATTAAAAGAATAATTGCGCGAACTGTATTGCGCAGTATGGTGCTGTTGTTCATTATTAGTTATCAGTTATTCGTTATCGGTTATTGGTTATCCGTTAAATAAGTAGCGAATAACAGATAACCGATAACGAATAACGCGGCTCAATTTTCCGTTTTCAACTTTTCAAGTTCTTTAATCATTAAATTATCTATAACATAGACATATTGTTCACGGGCAATATCGTTGTTTAATTCTATTGTGATAGCATAAAAATTACTGCCACCGTCTAATTTAAAATCGGCAACGCGACCGATAAAAACATTGCCGGGAAAAATTTCAGAAAAACCACTCGTGACTATCGAATCGCCTTTTGCAACTTCCGCATATTTTGTAATACTTTCTAAAGTCATGAAATGAGGATTTCCGCCGTGCCACACCAATGAACCGAAATTTCTGTTGCGTTTTATCATCGCAGATATATTCGTGCGCTTATGCAAAACCGACATCACTTGCGCATAATGATCTGTTACGTTGCGTACAATGCCTATGATACCTGTTGCACTTATCACACCATTCCCTACTTTCACGCCTTGCAATTTACCGCGATTGATGGTGATATAATTTTCGTTTCGCACGATAGAATTATTGACAATTTCTGCAATCGTGTAATGAAATTGTTGCAGCACTAATTTGGCAGGTATTGAATCTTGTTTTACAACCGCAGAAGTATCTAAAGGTAATTTAACGATACCATGTTGTTCAATGGATACGTATTTGGCAATTTCCATTTCTGTTTTCAAACGCGCATTTTCTTGTGCTAAACTATCTGCAATTTCTTGAATGGAAAAATAACGCCTGACAGTAGAAAAATTTTCCATAACGACACCGCTTACCAAATTTGCAGAGCTTTGGTAAATTTCGTTCTGTTTTTTATTGTATCGCCCGACCAATGAGATGGCATACAATTCTAAAATCAGGAAAAGGAAAAAGTTGCCGTAACGTAATAAGAAATTCATAAACAATTGACAATTGACAATTAACAATTGACAACGACAGAATAACTGCCAATTGTCCGGTGCGAACTGTCAATGAACTTATTTTTTTATGCAAAAATAATTTTTATCACACACATACTGCTATAAATTTAAAAATAGTTTAAAAATTTAGTTGACAGTTGATACTTGACAATTGACAAAATGTTATCAGCGTTTACAATTGTCCTTTGTATATTGTCCGGTGTCCGAGGTCAATTAAATAACCGGCTGTATCTCAATCCAATTTCTAAAATAACGAATAAAATAGCTGCAAGCACCCAATTATGAAACAAATCAACATGGTTGCGCCAAGTTTTATCTTCTATTTTAGATTTTTCTAAACGATCAATTTCTCCGTAAATGTGCGATAACTCTTCGCCATTTGTAGCGCGATAATATTTCCCGGTCGTTTCGTCGGCAATGCGTTGCAGCAAAACTTCATCAATTTCAACCGGCATCAAACCGAAAATAAAACGTCCGTTATCGGTTCGTTGAATAGGTGTCATCGCTTCGCCTTTAGAACCTATGCCGATAGTATACACTTTTATTCCGAAAGTTTTTGCCAGCGTGAGTGCATCTTCCGGTTTAAAATATCCGGTATTGTTCACGCCATCCGTCATTAAAATTATTATTTTCGATTTAGCCTCACTCAATTTTAAACGATTGACAGCCGTTGCCAAACCCATGCCGATAGCAGTACCGTCTTGCATTTGTCCGACATTTATCGTTTGGAGCATTTCTTGAATAATTTTATGGTCAATCGTCAACGGGCATTTTGTAATGGCTTCGCCGCTAAAAACGACTAAACCTATTCTATCGTTCGGGCGTTTCTCGACAAATTCCGATGCCACTTTTTTTGCTACTTCTAATCTGTTCGGATCGAAATCTTGAGCCAACATACTACCCGATAAATCTAAGGACATGATGATATCAATACCTGTTGTTTGCATATCAACGGGTGCTAATAATTTTTGCGGGCGCGCCAAAGCAAATACTAAACAGAATAGAACCGCTAAACGCAACAACGGTAAAAATTCATAGAAACGCGCACGAATCGAATGATTTGTTCGGAAAGCAAAAGTATAAGAAAAACGCATGGTCGGAAAGTAAGTAATGCGCTGTCGCAAATACCACACCACCAACATAGGCAAGATAATTAAAGCTAAAAACCACCACCAATAAGCAAATTCAACAGACATTTTTCGATTTTCGATTTTCGATTTTCGATTTTCGATTTATTATTTAACAATCGAAGATTCAAAACCCAAATTCTATTTGTGCCGCGAAAGTACAAAGGTTTTTTTTATAATTATTAGTTGGTTTGGATTTTTTAGATAAGGTTTGCAAAAATCGAAAATCGAATGACTTACTCGATAATCATCTTTTCGGAAATTTTTTTGTCTAAAGCCGGCGAATTCATGCCTTTTTGTTTTGCTTTTTGCCAATAAATTATTGCTTTTTCCGTGTCACCTGTGCGGAATAAATAATCGCCGTAGTCATCCAAAAAAGCGATGTCTTCGGGTGACGCATTTTTCAATGCTGTATCGGCCATAGTCGCAGCGCGTGTTTTTTCATTCCTCAATATCAAAGCATTTGCGAAACGCATACAGACATAAGCAGCGTTATTACTCAATTTTTGTGCTTCCTCAAAATATTTATCGGATGGTACACCGTTTTTTATTTTCGCGCTGCATGTACCTAATGCCATCAAAATTTCCACACGTCGCGGTACATTTTTTCCGGACATCAGCAATGCTTGTTCATACATCGGCAAAGCCTCGTTTGAACGCCCTTTTTTTTCAAGTGCAATCCCATTCATATAAAACGAATAAGGTTGATTTGGAAATAAATCGGCTGCTTGTTCCGAATTTTTAAGTAAATCATCGTAGAGCGATAATTTATTTTCTAAAAAAAGCAAATGTTCCCAAACGCTGTAAATGCTCGGATTAAGTGCAATACATTTTTTATAGGCTTGCACAGCTGCATTATTATTTTCATTGAACAAATACATATCGCCTAAGAGTGCGTAAGTTTTCGGGTCATTCGGATGTGTGCGCTCTAAAATTTGCGCCAATTCTAAACCGGTAGCAGATAAATTTTTATTTTTATTTTCGGCAATTTGTTGCGTGTAAGGCAGAATCGCTTTTATTTTATCATCAATACTGACATCCGCTTTTGCGAACAAAAGTTTTAAACTTTGGAGCGTTGTGGTCGCATTATCACCGCCAACATTTGCGGTTGTCGGTTGTGCCGCAAGTGCCAATCGTGCTTTCGCATCATTCGGATTTGATGCTAAAATACTTTTATAAATGCGTTGTGCCGATGCAGCATCGCCCATTTTTGCGTAATATGTTGCCGCTTGATATTTATATTCCGTATTGTTCGGTGCGTTATTTGCTAATTTTTCGAGGTCAAGTGCCGCTTTTGCCGGTTGTCCGATGGTTTCATACAACATCCTTTTTTTTTCGATTAAATTTTCGTTGATACCGATTTTTTTTTCTAAATCATCTAAAATTTTTAAGGCTTTGTTGTTATCGCCCAAACGTACTTCGCAAAATGCCCATCGAAGATAAATTTCGTCAATATAATCTTGATTAAAAGCCGAAGTTTCGGCGAGCGATTTATATATGCCGCTTGCTTCTTTTTCTTTACCTACTTTTTCCATCACTTCCGCCAAATTTAGTTTGTACCATTTGTTTTTTGGGTCAATGACAATTGTTTTTTTTGCGGCATCATACGCTTCAAGCGGTTTGTTCAATTGAATATCCACACGCGACAAATGAA
>JAYTNA010000676.1:0-2229 GCA_043748865.1 Saprospiraceae bacterium | reverse complement strand
TCAATTTTATATTCCGATAACCAATAGCTGATACAACGCGATACGTATGCTTTTGTAAATAGGCTTTCATGATTAAAATCATCGAAAACGCTGAAAGGATGCGGTGCCACAGTATTAAGCCAAGGATTATCTGCGGACGGTAATCCGTTTGTCGCGTACAATGTTGCTAACGGACTCGTGCCGAAAACATGATTGAAAACAACATCAAGAATGACTGCGATGCCTTTACTGTGACATAAATCAACGAACTCTTTGAATTTGTCCGGAGTGCCGTAATATTTATCCAATGCATTGTGAAAAACCGGATCGTAACCCCAACTTTCATTCCCGTTAAATTCGGAAACGGGCATTAATTCTATGGCAGTGATGCCCAAATTTTTTAAATAATTGATGGTATCAATCAAAGTTTGATAATTGTGTTTCGCTACAAAATCTCTGATGTGCAATTCGTAAATAATTAAATCCAATTTTGCCGGTCTTGTAAAATTAGTTGTCTTCCAATTATACGGCGTTTTTCCCGGTTGAACAACAGAAACAAATCCGGTAGTTTTTCCGGTAGGGTAGAGCGGCAAATTCGGAAAAGTTTCTGCGGGAATACCGCCATCATTATTCGGGTCTAAAATTAAAGTGCTGAGCGGGTCGGCAACTTTCATTGTGCCTTCCACGAGATATTGATAGGTGTAAGTATTTCCCGGTGTTAATCCTCCGACAGCAAGCCACCAAGTGTTTCCGTCCAGTGTTTGTTTCATTTGATAAGTTTCATCAATTTGATAATTGTTGAAACTGCCGATAACGAACACATTTTTTTTGCGCGGTGCTTGAAACAAAAGCGTCATTGAATCGCCCTTAGCGTTAAAATTCGCACCGAGTTGCAATCCGCTCGGATAATTTGCCGATTGAACGGCATTGGCAACGAAATAAGTAAAAGAAGAAGAATCAACGGCTGTACCTTTCACGGCTTTAAACACAACTTTGTGCAAACCACCGCTTGTAACTTTTAAATTGTAACTCAAGCTTAAAGCACCGATACTTGTTGCTACCTGAATATTATTATCGTATAAAAATAAATCGCCGGCAACGGAAGCTGAAGCATTTACCGGAATAACATCGCCAATATTTACAAAAATACTGGGCGTGGTTGGCGTTGTAATTTGCGATTGTAAGAGAACAGAAGTTGAAACCGCATAAAAAATATCGCTGTTATCGGCAGTTTTTCCTTGATTCGATTGATCAGAATTTCTGAAAACAAACGCCATTTTTTTTATGGTATCAGTACTCGGTACTTTGTAAAATTGGCGAATATTGAATTTGAGCGTGTATAAATTTGGATTTGCCGCGTCGCGTGTGAGTTTACATTCCGGTAAATTTGTTGTCCAAGCCGCTTTAACATATTTCCAATCGCTCGGTGCTGTTGATTTGTCGGTGATGACTCCCGTATGTGCATACACATCTTTGGTTTCGTTCAATAAACCTTTATTACCTTGTGTGGCATCGAAAGTAATGGTAACATTATCATCGGGTGTGGGAAAAACCGGTGAACAAGTGATTTGTGCTTTTAGATTAAAAGTGAATAGCGACAGTGAGAACAAGCCGGCAAGAAAAAGAATTTTTTTCATCATTTTTAGTCGAGTTTAGATACGGTTAATGTGAGGAGCAAAAATAGAAAAAGTTATTGATAATGCCGTTAAAACAAAAAACGTTTTATCTTTGAGGAAATTTTACTAAAATGAATGAAATTAAAACCATCGACATCATCAGTGTCGGTGAATTGCTGATTGATATGATGTCAATAGACTATGCGGATACGATTGATGCTGCCATTATGTTTAAAAAATTGCCTGGCGGAAGTCCTGCAAATCTTGCGATGAATATGAAACGTTTGGGCAAAAATGTACGACTTGTATCAACTGTAGGCAATGATGATTTGGGGAATTATCTTTTCAATTTTGTCCGCGAGTTAGGTCTTGATACAGATTCATTGCGTCGCGCGAAAATGCCAACCACGATGATATTAGTAACAAAATCGCGCGAAGTCAGTAACTTTGAAGCCTATCGCAGTGCCGATGCACAAATAAATGCAACGCAACTCAACGATAATTTATTAAAACAAGCTGCTATTTTTCATACTACTTGTTTCGCTTTGTCGAAAAAACCGGCGCAAACAGCAATCGTAAAAGCAGCAAAACGCGCTACTAATTTTGGTTGCCAATTAAGTATTGATGTGAATTA
>JAYTNA010000675.1:0-2581 GCA_043748865.1 Saprospiraceae bacterium | reverse complement strand
ATTGCAATACGATTTTGTTTTATTAGATGCCATGATTCCGCCGCAAAAATCGGATATGGCGTTTATGAATTGGCTCGGCGAAAATAATATTCCTTTTGTAGTGGCTTATACAAAAACCGATCGCGTCGGCACTACCAAACTACCGGACAATATTAAAGCTATTCAAGATGAAATTTTAAAAACTTGGGATACTTTGCCGCGAGAATTTATTACGTCCGCCGAAAAACATATTGGCAGAGATGAAATTTTAGATTTTATTTTGGAAAATAATAAAAATTTTGGAGTTTAGATTTTAGATAACTACTCACTTGCTATTTTGAACAGACAAAAACCGCGATAGATTCGAAATTTTTTGGAAATTTTTTCAATCGAAAATCGAAAATAAAAATGGAAAATACCGAAGCTATAAACACGCTCGAACCACCGCGCAAAAAAAGCCTTCTCGAGCGACTTTCTTTTTCGCACCCTTACCCGGCCGTCATTCCGAATTTGAATGATTGGCCTGTCAATAAATTAGCGAAAGATCGCGTTAAGTTTATTAATGAAATCGTTGCTTTCACGACACAACGACTCACCGAACAACACCCGAATTTATCTCATTTACTTGCCGAAACAATTTATGCCGAACGCAACCGCTTGCGCGAAACGGCTTGGAAAGTTGATCCGCCTGATGAACCGAGTTTTTGGAGTCGTCTGCGTAATAAATATCTCGGTACAGAAAATCAAGAAAGAACAACGGCTGAACAGAATCAAAAAGAATTAATTGAGCGCATTGTACGCCGATACGCCGAAGAAATTGTCGGCACATTTAATCCTTCGGTGTTTGTATTTACGCGCCGCACTTTGAACTTTTTTTTCCGTCGGTTGCTAAACGCGGCGATTGAACGTTGGTGGCGCATTTTCGGGTCGCGTTATCAATTGTATCAAAGCATTCAGGTATTCGGAGATGTTGAACATATTCGCGAATTGAGCAAAAAAGGTACACTCGTTGTTTTACCGACGCATTTCAGCAATCTCGATTCTATTCTCATCGGTTTTGCGATGGATAGTATTATGGGGCTGCCGCAATTTTCTTTCGGTGCGGGTTTAAATTTGTACAATTCCGGTTTCTTTGCGTTTTTTATGAATCGCTTGGGTGCGTATCGCGTGGACAGGCGTAAGAAAAATGCCATTTATTTAGAAACGTTGAAAGCTATGTCGAACTTATCCATTCAACGCGGTACGAACAGTTTGTTTTTTCCGGGCGGCACGCGTATGCGTTCCGGTGCGATTGAAAGTAAATTGAAAATGGGTTTGCTCGGAACAGTCGTCGAAGCACAACGCGCTAATTTTCAGAAAGAAAATAATACTAAAATTTTTATAGTTCCATTGACGGTAAGTTATCATTTTGTACTCGAAGCACCCGGTTTAATTCATCAACATTTGCAGATTACGGGTAAAGAACATTTCTTAAAAGGAAAATATCACGGAAATAATTTGCGCGAATGGTTGGTTTTTGTTTGGCAATTTTTCGGAAAAAAATCTGAAATTGTTTTGTCTTTCGATAAACCAATGGATATTTTCGGCAATCAAGTAGACAGTAACGGCACGAGTATAGATGTGCGCGGTAAAGAAATTGACATAAAAGACTACTTTTCATCACCTGACGGCATCAATACCGACTTGCAACGCGAAGCCGAATATACCAAACTTTTAGCCGACAAAGTTGCTGACAGGTTTCATAAAGCCAATATTGTTCTGAGCAGTCATGTTGTAGCTTTTACCGCTTTCAATATGCTCAAAGAAAACAATGAGGGCATGGATATTTATACACTAATGCGCCTTTCTCCCGAAGATTATATTTTTCCGATTGAAGAATTTATAAAGGCGGTAGAAGCCGTACAATTTGCTTTGTTTGAATTAGCAGAAAAAGGGCGTTTAATTCTTTCTAACGATATTTTATTGTCACCAAAAGAATTGGTAAAATCCGGTATCGGTCATCTTGGCATTTTTCATGTCATTAAACCTTTGTTGTTTAATAAATCAGGCGATATTGAAAGCGATGAGTTCAGTGTTCTCTACTACTATTACAATCGTTTAGATGGGTTCGGTTTAGCAAAACGTGTACCTTGGCAAAAATTTAAAATAAAAGTGAAATGAACTATGAATTACGATTGAAAAAATAACCCGTGCAAAAAAATATTTTTGCACGGGTTATTTCAAAAAAAATTTAAAAAAATTTAATTTTACGCTGTTGGTTAACCTATCTCCCTCCTTAGTATTCTAACTACAAAAATTGTCACATGAGGAGATTTTTATTGTATATTAAAAGCCGCTTTCAATTTTTTTGCAGCCAATGCTTGTGCTTCTTTAGCTTGAGGTACAACAGTAGCCATACCGAAAAATTCATGTGTGACGCCTCCATACAACTCATAATCATTCTCTACACTTGCTGCTTTCAATTTATCGCTTAATAATTTTCCTTCAGTTTGTAAAGGATCAATTTCAGCACCAATGATTAAAGTTTTAGGCAAACCTTTTAGATTCGAGCGTTAACTTATGAGTTTATAGCCGAGTTTTGGATGTTTGAAAAATGATTGAA